>JAEYWK010000056.1 GCA_023431345.1 Pseudomonadota bacterium | reverse complement strand
CCCGTCAAACGGTCCACCAGGACCGACTGTCGTCGGTCGCGGTCTTAACGATGTCCTCATCGCCACCCAAGCGATCCAAAACCTGCAAAAAATGCGATGAGTGCTCAGCAGCTCGCGCCGCCCCCCTTGCCTGAAGTGAATTCAGGCGAGCCTCCCCCCACGCGGCGGCTCTGCTCGGTGCTAGCTCGTGAACTTCGTTGCCCCAGCAAACCGTTTGTCGCTCTAGCGCATCGTACTTAGCGCGTCGTACCTAGCGCGTCGCTGCTCTAGCGCGTCGCTCCTGTGCTCCGAACGCCCTTTCGCGAGGGCGCTCGGGGTGCAGCCGCCCGCCCGTCAGGTGCCCGCGAGCGTGCCCACCTTGGGACGCGGCGCGCTCGGCGGCCAGGTGACGGGCGGCATCGGATAAGCCGGGCGCGCGAACAAGAAACCTTGGCCATAGTGCGCGCCCGTATCGCGGAGCGCCGACAGCTCGTCCTCCGTCTCGATGCCCTCCGCGACCACCGAGGCCTTCAAGTCGTTGCAGAGGCGGACCACGCTCGCCACCAGCTGCTGCTGCCGCGCGCTCTGATGAACGCCCATGATCAGCCCGCGATCGAGCTTCACGACCTGCGGCTCCAGATCGGCGATGCGCTTGAGGTTCGAGTAACCGGCGCCCAAGTCATCGACGACGAGCTGGATACCGCCGCGCTCGCGCACCTCACGCAGCACGCTCAAGCAGAGCGCGTAATGCGAGAGCGGCACCGACTCGGTGACCTCGAGAAAGACCTCGGCCTCGTGCGAATAAATAGGATCGTCGGGCCGCACGAGCCAGCCCTCTTGAAGCTCTTGAGGGTGCACGTTGACGAACACCGGCCGCGAGCCGGACAGCGGCACGGCGATGTCACGGATCATTCGGCCCAGCCGCCCGACGCAGCCCGCCTCCACCGCACGCTCGAACAGCACGAGCGGGTTGGCGAGCTCGGGACGCGAGCAGCGCACCAAGGCTTCGTGCGCGAACAGCCGGCCGTCTTGCATGTCGACGATGGGCTGGAAGACCACCGTGAGCTCCTCCGGCAGGACCAGCCGTCGGAACGAGAAGAAGGAATCACGCGCCGCCGGGTTACTCTCGGGGCGCGGAGGTGCGTCCGAGAGTCGGTTGCTGCGGGGTTGTCTGACGCCCGTAAGAGGTGAGCTAACTCGTGACAGGGATTTATCCTCGACCAGCGCTCGGGGGCACTAAGCCCAATCTTCATAAACTAGCAGGGTGAAGCTCACGACGCCATGACTCCGAGCGCGCTGTTCACTGTTCAGATTGCGTCGCAAGCCTTGGGACCGGTTTCAGCTTTGGGACCGTTTCAATGGCCCCGTCATTGCTCGTTACCTCCACCACTTGCTCCAACCGCTACAACCTTCTTCACGCTCGAGCCACGAGAACCTCGGCTCTGGTAGCTCCCCAACACATGCTCCTCCGAATATATGCCGATTCTTTCCGGAGCGTGAGTCAGCTCGCACGCGGGAAAAATTTTGACCACAGCGCGCGCCTCCGCCGCTACGCGCTCGGCGCGACCTCAGCGCTCAGCGCTCAGCGCTCAGGAACTTTTCGACGCGAGCTCGGCTCTTACGCTCGTTTCCTACGCGTTTGATACACTCGCTTGAAAGTCGAGCTGCACCGCGCGAGGTGTCCCAGAGTTCAAGTTTGCAAGACGGAGTTTCAGAATTGTTACTGACACTGATTCAAGGAAGGATGACGTGATGCGACGTTTGTCTACATGTGGAGCGCTGGCGATCTTGACGGTGCTTTCGGCGCTGGCGTTCTTCAGCGGGTGCGCGAAAACCGGGGAGCTCAGCAAGCAGAAGGCGCGGGCTCACGTCGAGCTTCTGGCCAAGGCCGCCGCGAACGACGTGGAAGAGGTTCAGAAGGGGCTGCCGCTCGGCGCCAAGCAGCTGGAAGGGTACTTTGCTCAAGAGAAGCCGGGCGAAAACGCGGTCGCCGCCAGAGACGCGCTCGAGCTCGCGCGCGCGCGCGTTCAAGATCTGCGCATCGCGAAGAGCACCTTCTTCTTGATCGCGAGCACTGACGGGGTCGTGCTCCGCAGCGATCTCGAGCACGACGCGCTCGCGGGCAAGAACCTGTTCGCCGCGTTCACGGAGCTGAAGGCCGGCACGACCAAGTACGTGGAGACGCGCGGCAGCATGCCCGAGGTCGCCGGCGTGCGCGGTCGCGCGGACGGGCAATGGGCAGCAGCCGTCCCGATCATGAAGGGCAGCGAGGTCGCGGGCGTGTACGCGACCGGCTGGTCGTGGTCCGCTTACGCCTACCGTCTCGAGAACCAGCTGCGAAGCCAGGTCAAGTCAGACGCTGCCGCCGCGAAAGCGAAGGAGCCGCTCGTCTACGTCTACGTCGTCGTCGAGCAAGAAGTCTACGGCGCGCCCATCTCGCCCGACGTGAACGCCAAAGCGATCAAAGACAGCGGGCTGATGAGCAAATCGAGCGGCGAAACCGTCGTCGACGCCGCTCGAGAAATCGAAGGGCGAGAGTTCGGCATCGCGCTCAGGCGAGTTCCCGCCCTCGGCAGCGACGTGGCCATCGCCGTCGTCCGCAGCGAAACGTAGAGGTCCGCGTGCGGCTGCCTCGGTCGACGCGCGCGGCCGAGGTGCCCGGCGCACGAAGCGCAGAGGCCGCTAAACACGGCCATTGCGCGATGTTTCTTGAAGCTCCCCGCGGAGCTAGTAAAAAGACCGGCTCTCATGCTCGACCTTCCTGATGCAGGCCTCTACCGAACCACTCAAGCGATGCCAGGCCACGAAGACGCCTTCCCGGCTGGCGTGCTCGTGTACGTCGGGCAACCCGCCAACGGCGGAGTCAAGTTCGTCGTGCGCCCCGCCGACAACCGACGCAATCGTTGGTTCTGGCGTGACCCGACGACGCCGCTGCGCTCACCGACGTGGGCCAAGACGCTGAAGCCGCTACCGAGCGAGGGCTTCTACACTCTCCCCGAGGCCCTCAGCTTCGATGGCGGCGGTCGCTGGCTGAAGAACGCCATCGTCGAGCTCGGCTACAACGAGAAGGGTCAGGGCATCTTGTTCGTCGGCGAATGGAAGGAAGACGGCACCGAGAACGTGCTGAGCTTCAGCGACCGCGGCCTCATGATCGAGGACTCGCTGCTGGCGAAGCTGAACTGGGCGCCGATCTTGCCCGTGAAGGCCCAGGCGACTCCCGCGAACCTCAACGCCTGAGCGCGCCTCGCCCCGGCGGGTCGCGCTCAGGCGTTCGTCCCGCGTGACTCGCCGCCACAACGTCACAAAAAGAGAGCGCGCCGTGCATCGAAAGATGCCGGCGCGTTCGACTTTCGTAAGCTGCGTCGACGCGGCTTACTTGGCGGCGGCCAGGTTCTTGGCCACGAAGTCCCAGTTGAGGAGCTTGTCGCAGAAGGCCTCGAGGAAGGCCTGTCGCGCGTTACGGTGATCGATGTAGTACGCGTGCTCCCACACGTCGCACGTGAGGAGCGGCACCGCGCTCGTCGTGAGCGGCGTCTCGGCGTTGGGCGTGTCCATGATCTTGCCCTTGCCGCCGTCGAGGACCAACCACACCCAGCCCGAGCCGAAGCGGCCCATGCCGGCGGCGATGAAGTCGGCGCGGAACTTATCCCAGCCGCCGAGGCCGTTGATCAGATCGGCCACGTCGCCCGCCGGGGGGGCGCCGCCACCACCGGGCTTGAGGCTGTCCCAGAAGAAGGTGTGGTTCCAGACCTGGGCCGCGTTGTTGAACACGCCTCCGGTGCTGGTCTTGATCACTTCGACCAAGCTCTTGTTCGCTTCGGGCTTACCTTCGAGCAGCTGGTTGAGCTTCGTGACGTAAGCCTTGTGGTGCTTGTCGTAGTGATAGTCGAACGTCTCGGATTTCATCACCGGCTCGAGCGCGTTCTTGGCGAACGGCAGCGGCGGAAGCTCAAATGCCATTTTCAGGGCTCCTTGTTGGAATGCTGGGAACGAAACGGGAACGAGTCTGGAATGTCGAAAGTTTACGGGCGGCTGTCAATGGTAGAGGTGGGGCGTTTTGATGCGAGGCGCGCGAGCTTTTGACGAAGCGCGCGGCGTTTGGGAAAGTACACCGGTGACTGTACGGCGACGCACCCTGATCCAGGTAGCTGCGGGAGCAGCAGTCGTCGGCGCGCCGCTCGCGTACTTATTTCGACGCCGCGACGCGCGGGCGGACGGTGGGCCGCTCGTCTCCGACCCGGCGCGAATCCTCGATCTGCCGCCCGGCTTCCGCTACTCGATCCTGCAGCGCACCTTCGATCCGATGAGTGACGGCCTGAAGGTGCCCGGGCGCCCGGACGGGATGGGCTGCTTTGCCGGCACCCCTGGGACGCTCGTGCTGATGCGCAACCACGAGCTGGATCGCAGCTTCTTCGAGGCTGGCTTCGACGCTCCGCTTTCGCCGTCATTCGACAGCCGCGCTGCGGGCGGCGTGACGCGCGTGGTCCTGAGCGACAAGACGTTCGAGGTCATTTCCAGCAACCGCGTGCTCGCCGGCACCCTGCGCAATTGCTCCGGCGGCGTCAGCCCTTGGGGCTGGCTCACCTGTGAAGAGAGCGTCGAGCCTGGGCACGGCTACGTCTTTCGTTGCCGCACGGAGGCGGCCCAGGTCGCGCCGGTCGAGCGCATCGCGGGCTATGGACGCTTCAACCACGAGGCCGTCTGCATCGATCCACGCACGCTGACGGCTTACCTCACCGAAGATCGCGGCGACGGCTGCCTCTACCGTTACGAGCCGCGCGATCTGAATCAGCCCCATCACTCGGGGCACCTGCAGGCGCTGCGCGTCAGCGGCGTCCCCCGCTTCGACACTTCGCGCGACCTGGATCACGGCGTGCGTCTCAAAGTCGAATGGGTCAACGTGCCCAACCCGGACCCGAAAGATGACAGCGTACGAGCCCAAGCCAAGAGCCTCGGCGCCGCCCGCTTCAGCCGCGGCGAAGGCATCGTGATGGCGGACGGGCACGTGTACGTGTGCTGCACGAACGGCGGACGCGCGGGCACGGGCCAGGTGTTCAAGCTCACGCCCGGCAGCGGCGGCGCCCCTGACCTGCTCGAGCTCTTCGCCGAGTCACCGGGCCCGGGCGTGCTCGACATGCCGGACAACATTTGCATGGCGCCGTGGGGTGATCTGCTGGTGGCCGAGGACGGCGCCGGTGAGCAGTACCTGCGCGGCATCACCCCTGAGGGTAAGATGTACGACCTCGCGCGCAACGCCGCCAGCAACGGAGAGCTCGCCGGCGTGTGTGTCTCGCCGCGCGGCGACGCGGTGTTCCTGAACCTGCAGATCGACGGCCTGACGCTGGTCATCCGGGGCCCGTTCGGCGAGCTCGGTCGCCGCGCCAAGCACGCGGTCCGACGCCCCGCATGACGGCCGACAGCGCCGGGCGAGTCGCGCAGCTTCGCACGGCCGCCGAGCGATCCCGGCTCGGCGCGCTCGCCGAGCGCTTCGTCGAGCTGCCGGTCGACGCCGAGTGGCTGAGCGAGGTCGCGGCGCTCGCGCAGCGCCGTCACGGCGCGCTGCGCACGTACGCGCAGCGCCTCGCGCGGCTCTACCTCTCGGATTTCGACGCCAACGCGCTCACCGGCATGTATCGCATGCAGCTGCTGCCCCGCGGCGCGTGGCAGCGGCTGCTCGGAGAGCACACACCGGGCCGGCTACTCGACGTGGGCGCCGGCTCGGGCGACGTGACGGGCCCGCTCGCCAGCTGCTTCGATGCGGTCGAGACCACCGAGGTGTCGCGCGGCATGGCCAAGCGCCTGGCGCGGCGCGGGCTACCCTGTCACGTGCTCGACCTGAGCGTGGAGCCGCTCGACGTCGGGCCTTTCGCGGCCGTTTCCCTGCTCAACGTGCTCGATCGCTGCCGCGTGCCGCACACGCTGCTCCAGCGCGCGGTGGGGCTGCTCGCGCCCGGCGGCAGGCTGATCGTGGCGCTCGCGCTCCCCTATCAGCCCTTCTATTTCGACGGACCGACCACGCCCGATCCAGAGCAGCGACTGGCGTGTGAGCCGCAGTCTTCGCCCACTTGGGAAGACGGCGCGCGCCGCTTCATCGAGCGAGATCTGCTGCCGCTCGGGCTGCACCTCGAGTGCTTCGCGCGCGCCCCGTACCTGTCGGCGGGCGATAGCAAGCGGACGCTCTACGAGCTCGACGACGTGGTGGTGGTGCTGTCAAAACGCTGAAAACGTGCGCGGCTTGCCTCGAGCCCCCGCCGAGACTAATGCTGGGCGGCCTTTTTTCCCGGCGGCCTGCCGGGTCAAACCACGAGGTTCCGAGTGTCCAAAACCGTACTGCTAGCTACCGAAAAGCCCTTCTCCCAAAGCGCCCGCGACCAGGTCGTGGCCATCATCAAGGAGGCTGGTTACACGGCCAACGTGCTCGAGAGCTACAAAGGCAAAGGCCCGCTCATCGAGGCGATCGCCAGCGCGGACGCGGTGATCTTCCGCAGTGACATCCTCGACGCCGAGGTGCTCGACGCGGCCAAGAGCCTGAAGCTGGCGGTGCGCGCGGGCGCCGGTTACGACAACATCGACACGGCGGCCGCCAAGGCCAAGAACATCGCCGTGATGAACACCCCCGGACAGAACGCCAACGCCGTCGCCGAGCTGGTGTTCGGCATGCTGGTCTACCTGGCGCGCGGTAAGTTCGACGGCAAGACGGGCAGCGAGCTGCGCGGCAAGACGCTCGGCCTGCACGCCTTCGGCATGGTGTCGCGCGCCGTCGCGACCATCGCCAAGGGCTTCGGCATGACGGTGTACGCTTTCGACCCGTTCGTGAAGCCCGAGGTGTTCGCGGCCGCCGGCGTCGAGCAAGCCGCCTCGATCGAAGACTTGTACAGCAAGAGCCAGTACCTCTCGCTGCACATCCCGGCCACGGCCGAAACCAAGGGCAGCATCGGCAAGAAGCTGCTCTCGCTCATGCCGAAGGGCGCGACCCTGATCAACACGGCCCGCAAAGAGGTCATCAACGAGGCCGAGCTGCTCGAGGTCTTCGAGGCTCGCCCCGACTTCAAGTACGTGAGCGACATCGCCCCGAGCGAAGCCACCGCCGCCGCGCTCAAGGAGAAGTTCGACAAGCGCGTGTACCTCACCCCCGCGAAGATGGGCGCCCAAACGGAGGAGGCCAACGTCAACGCCGGCCTCGCCGCCGCCCGCCAAATCGTCGGCTTCTTCGAGAAGAACGAGCGCAACTTCATCGTCAACGGTCTCTGAGCCGAAGACGTGCCAAAGCAAGGCCTCGCGGACCCACCTCCGCGGGGCCTTGTCGCATTTGGCCCAGCGCACGCAGGCCCCGCCTACGACCGACGAAGACATCCCGCGTCCCGCGCCGCCACCACCCCCACCAGCGCCGCCGCCCCTGCCCGCCCCTCGGCGCGCCTGCGCCGCCGCAGCCCCCGACTCTTTGCCGGCGACTCCCCCGCCGACGTGAACGAAGCGCAGACCTGACCGGCACAACCTGCCGCCCAGCACGTCACCCCTTGACCAAGCGCGCGAATGCCGGTACCACACGCCTCCCACAGCGCCGAAGTGGCGGAATTGGCAGACGCGGCGGACTCAAAATCCGTTTCCAGAAATGGAGTGTCGGTTCAACCCCGACCTTCGGCACCCCTGAAATTAAGCTAGATTGTGAAGGCCCAGCGGCCTGAATCTGGCTCCCCGGCCGAGACTTTGGCCCACTTTCTGGCAAGTCATGAGCGCGGATGGGGAGGCGCGTGCGGTGCGCTCGTGGTGAGCCGCGCGGCCAAGATGGCCTTGGCGCTCGCGGAGGGCTTACGTTACGACCAGGTCGCGAGTTCAGCTCTCTCGAGCGATTATACTTTTCGCACCCAGCACGATCGCGATCGCGAAGGCGCTCACGATCGGCGCGAGCAGTGTCTTCCTGAAGCGAGTAATCGCAGAGGTCTCGATGAACGACTAGAAACGGCGGACGGCCCCATGCCGCCCCATTCGGGCGATGTGCGAAGCCGGTTGCGTGAAAGCGTGCGTGGCCATCCGCACCCGGCCCCGTCCGCGGAACGTTAGCCACCTGCAACCGCGCCAGCCCGCCGGCTTGCTCAGTGCTTGTAGCTGGTGGTGACTTTGACGGAGCCGCGGCCTTGCATGCCGTCGGGGTCCTGCGACTTGAGCTCGACGGGGCCTTGGAGGGTGACGGTGTCGTAGCGCGCGGGGGCGTCGAGGACGGTGAGGCTTCCCGAGAGCTGGGCTTCGAGGAGGTCGCCATCGTCGAGGATGCTGGTGAGGGTGTAGGCGAGGTCGATGAGGGCCGTTTTGGCGCCTGACTTGCCGGAGCCGAGGCTGCGCAAGCTGCCTTTGGCGCGGCTGACTTTCGTGTCGTCGTCCTCCCCGCCTGCCAGCGCGAGCGCGCCTGCAGCGCTGAAATCGCCACTGCCCTTCGCGGTGAGCTGCGCGAGCTCGGCCAGCGCCTTCGCCATCTCGATGGGCTCGCGCGCGTCGTCGTTCACGCTATCCAGCTCCTTCTTGGAGGGCGTGGCTCCGGAGCCATCGCGCACGACGGGCTTGCCGGCGCCGAACGTGATCACGTAGGTCTTGCCTGCAACCTCTTCCGTGGTCTCGCGCTGGCCTCCGCCCATCACGCTGAGGCTGGTGCTGTAAACTGGGTACTCGATTTGCAGCTTGTCGAGGGTGCTGCCGCTCACGGCGAGCACCTCGAAGCGAGCTTCTTGTCGGCTTTGCATGCGCATATCGACGCTGAAGTCAGGACCGACTTTCACGTTCATCTCGAGCTCGAAGCTGCGCGTCCAGCGCTGCCCCACCGCATAGGGTCGGAGCTGGAATGCGGCCGGGGCCGCCGGCTTCAGCGGCTCGCTCGAAGGAGCTGGGGCACTGGCTGTGCTGCTCACGGCTTGCTGCGCCCCCGCCTCGTCTTCCCCCGCCGCCGACGCCGTGGCCTCGGGCGCCGCCGGTAGCGAGCCAGAGCGCGGGCGTGCCGGCTCGGCCTGAAGCTCACGCTCGCCGCCGAGAGGCACGTGCGAGGCGCGCACCCCAGCGCAGCCAGCCGCGAACGCGAGCGCGCTGACGAGCAGCGGCGCTCCCCAAGACGTGAAACGAGGCATGCCGAGGCACTACCACGATCTGCGCAGCGAAGGCAGCGAGGCTACGGGCGCGCCGAGGTCCGGAGCGCCCCCTCGCCCGTCGCCCACGCCCGAGTAGGCCCCGCGGCGCAGCGCGGTGGGCGCGTCTCGGCTCAGCGGTTGACGCGCGGCGGGCGCAAAGCTCCGCTGGCGCCGTGAAGCCGCGCTCGCGTCCGCAGATGGTAGGTGAGCTGCTCGACGGCGCGCGCGTCGTGTCGGCGGAACGCGGCCGGGTCGCCATCGATCGCGACACCTGGCGCCGCTTGCTCGGTGACCGCGTAGCGCGGCGCACGGAGCCGGGCAGCCTCATCGGCGGGGTGCTCACCATTCACGTCGCCTCGGCGCCGTGGGCGCAGGAGCTCTCGCTCTTGACGAACGAGCTGCTCGAGCGCCTGAAGCCACTCAAGCTCACCATCACCTCCGTACGGTTCCGAGTGCGCCAGCAGATCCAAGCTTCGGCGGCCGGGCCCAAGCGACGGCCAGCGGCGCGCGCGGCGCTGCCCAGCGAGCTCAAGGCGCGGGTAGAGTCCGTGGAGGATCCGGAGCTCCGCCAGGTCATCGCGGACGCGGCCGAGCTGTGGCTGGGGCGCGCGGCCAAGGAGCAGGCGCGCGCGGGTAAGGCGCCGCTCAGCGCAAAATCAAGCGCTCGAGGCCCTCGATCCTCTGCAGCACGAAGCGATCGTTCGGAGAGAAGCTCCCTGCCACCGCCTTCAGCTTCTCCAAGTACGAACGGTAGCCGAAGACCGCCACGCCGTTGACCTTGCGCAGCACCACGTACAGCTGATCGACGACCTCCCCGGGCAGAGGCCGCGTTTGCGCGGCGTAGAGGTCGAAGCAGTAGTCGATCCAGCGGGCGCGCCCCGTGGCGTCCGCGATGCGCACCGCGTAGCTCGCCGCGCGGGAGGCGGCGGCGACCGAGAGCGAAGCGCCCGCTTGGGCTTGCTTGAGCAGGTTGCCCAGCGCGGTACCGAGCAGCTTCTCCGCCTCGTCGCCGCGGCCGAGCGCGAGCACCTTGTCCGCCACACCGCACAGCAAGTCGAGCGCGTCGGTGCGCCGGGTCAGCTCCTCGCGCGCGCGCTCCGCGTCGACCAGCTCGCGCGGCAGCTTCTGCCCGTGCAGCGTTTCGGCGGTGAAGCGCTCGGGCGCGGTCTCCACGCGCACCACCTTGGTCGCGCTCTTGAGCATGAACTCTTGCTTGCCGATTTGGACCCGGTCGCCGTCACGCAGCACGCGCTGCCCCGAGATGCGCTCGCCGTTGACGTATACGCCGTTCACACTCCCGAAATCTTCGACGACGGCGGTCTTGGCCGTCACCAGGAATTGCGCGTGTCGCCGCGACACCAGCGCGTCATCGAGCACGACGTGGCAGGCCGAGCTGCGCCCCACCACCACACCCCCGCTCCGAAGCTCGAGCGTGTGTCCCTGGTACTCGAGCCAAAACCGCACGAGCGTGCGGGCGCCCTCGCTCTCGGTGTCGGGATCTGGACGGCCGTCGCCGCTGGTCGAGCTCACCCGGCAAGCGTAGCCGGCACACTGGAACGCTGTCGAGTTTCAGCGGAATGCAGGGGCGTGAGTGGCTCGAGCCGCCCTAGCGCGCGGCCACCAGGCGCTCTAGCCCTTCGATGCGACTGAGGAGGAATCGCTCGGCGGGCCCGAGCGTCCCCGAATTCTCGCGAAGCACCTCGATGTAGGTGCGAAGCGCACTGAGGCTGACGCGATCCACGCGGCGAACCAGCGAGTACAGCTCGTCGACGATGGTGACCGGGCACGGGCGGCGGATGCTGCCGTAGGCCCTGAAAATGTACTCGATCCAGCGAGCGCTGCCGCTCGCGCTGGCGAGCTTCATCGCATATTCAGTCGAGCGATCGAACAGCTCCGCCTTCACCTCGCGCCCTGCTTCGAGATCGGCGAGCACTTGGTCGAGCAGCTCCGTCAGCAGGCGCTCGGCTTCGTCAGCTCGGCCGAGCGCGAGCGCCTTGTCGGCCAAGATGCCGAGCAAGCCGAACGTCGGCACCCGCTGAGTGGCAGGCTGAATCAGCGTGTCACCCATATTTTCTCGGCGCGTCAGGTAGCGGAGCTCCTGACCACCGATGACGATCTGATCCCGGTCCTGGACCGCGTAGGCGCCTTGAATCAGGCCGCCGTTGACCTTCACGCCGTTGCGCGAGCCCAAATCTTCGACCGAGACCTGGTCGCCGTGGACCGTCAGCTGCGCGTGATGCCGCGAGACCAAGGGATCGTCGAGCGACAGCTGACAGGTCGCCGCACGCCCGATCACGAACTTGCCCTCCGACAGCTCGATGTCGTGATGCTTGTAGCGCAGCACGTGCTTCAAGACTTGGCTCCAGCGAGTCGCGCGAGCGCCTTCACGCCGGCCTCTTCGCCAGGGACCTTGCGCGCGCGAGCGCTCTCGAGCGCGCGCTCGGCGGCCGGCCCGAGCAGCAGCCGTTCGACCTCGGGCAAGTTCCCGAGCGCGTCCGAGAGGTCCACGGGCGGCGCCCACCCGAGCGAGGCGTAAATCGAGAGCGCCCAGCGCCCCCAGCCCGCTTCGCCGCGCGAGGTCGCGACGTGCGCGGCGGCGAGCGCGATGCTGTCCACGTGCCGCCGCTCGACCTGTTGCCCTTCGGCGAGCCGCTGCTCGAGGCCGAGTCGAGCGTTGGACAAGACCCGCTCCAGATCCACGGGCGTAGCAGCGGCGCGAGCGCGCGCAACGGCCTCCGCCGCGAGCTCCAAACCCCAGTCTTTTTGACCAGCGCCGGTGAGCGTGTCCTCCTCCAGGCGCTCTTTGGAGCCGCACGACGGGCACACGATCAGCTCGGCCGGGTAGGCTCGGGCGCACGCGGCGCAGTGGCACATGAAGCCCGTTTGGCGGGTGCTCGCGCGGGTGGGCCGCTCCACGCTGGCCGGTAGCTCCAGGAACACCAGCTCCTGCGTGCCGATGCGAATGCGATCGCCGTTGGCGAGCTGCGTCGAGCCGGCGATCGCCTTCCCGTTGACTTGGACGCCATTGCGCGAACCCAGATCTTCGACGACGCCTTGCCCACCCTGGATGCGCAGGCGCGCATGCTCCCGAGAGACCAGCGGATCATCGAGGGTGACCTGGCAGCTCGCGCTGCGCCCCACGAGTGTTTCCCCCTGAGGCAGGTCGATCTCCTGGAGGAGGAAGCGGAGGCGGAACCGGGTCAAGGGACGATCCGTCAGCGACGAAAAAACCGAGCTACAAACATAGCCTTGGCTCCGCCGGGGCGTCAAAGGCCTGGGCCGAAAGGCCGCGCAAAAGCCGCTCGCGCGCCCCCGAAGCCGAGCCGCGTGCGGCTGAGCCGCGATGCGCGCGGAAGTTGCCGCGCGGGCCGGGGCGTGAAACGTCAGCTGCACATGCCACGACTTCGACCACGACTCCGCCGCCACGCCGGCGCTTGCACGCTCCTGGGCGCGCTGCTTGGGGGTGCTCCCGCGCCAGCGGCCGCAGAGCAACCGGCGGCCGCAGAGCAACCGGCAGCCGCCGTCCCTCCGCCGCTCGTCGCTGCGCCCGCCACGCCGCGCCTGGTGCTGTCGCCGGGCGAGGCCGTGGTGTACGTCGCCGTGAGCCACCGCGATGCGTGGCTCGAGACGCGAAGCTACGTCGATGGGGGCGCCTTCGAGCGCGCGTGCCGAGCGCCCTGTGACGTCAAGCTCCACGTCGAAGGCCGCGAGGCCCGCGTCGCCGCGCCGGGGATGACGACGTCGAATGTGTTTCGGTTCGACGCAGGCTCCGGCTCCGCTGCGGTGCGAGTAGACGGCGGCTCCGCCAGCGCCCGCCGCGCAGGCATCATCACGCTCGCGGCTGGCGTCCCGGTCGCGCTCGCAGGGATGGCCCTGTTCGCCATCGGTCGTGTGCAAGAACGCCGCGGACTCCAAGCAGCCGGCATCGCAGGCCTGGCCGTCGGCGGCGTGAGCGTCTCGGTGTCGCTGCCGCTCTTGCTGATGGGTACGACCCACGTCAAGAACGCCAAGGGCTCGCTCATCGCGGTCCGCGCGGGCTCGCCGGCGCTGTAGCGCCTACAAAAGCGAGATGCCCGAGCGTCAATCGGCGCCCGGGCATCTGCGTGGCTCCCTGCTGGGAGCGCGCTACGTCACTTCTTGAACGTCGTGACGAGCTCGGCGAGCGCGGCCACCCAATCACGCGTCACCGCGTTGTAGATGGAGGCGCGGAAGCCGCCGACCGAGCGGTGGCCCTTGAGGCCTTCCATGCCGCGCTTCTTGGCCTCGGCCAAGAACTCCGCCTCGAGCTCGGGCGTCGACGCCGTCCACACCACGTTCATCGTCGAGCGGGAGCCCTTTTCGACCGGCACCGAAAAGATGTCCGAACGCGCCTCGAGGGCGCTGTAAAGCAGGGCCGCTTTGTCGCGGTTGACCTTCTCCACCGCCGCCAGCCCGCCGCCCGCCTTGAGCTCGGCCAGCACGTTGCGCAGCAGGTACACGCCGAACGTGGGCGGCGTGTTGTAGAGCGAGTTGTTCTCGGAGTGAGTGCGGTACTGGAAGATGACGGGGATGTCCTTGCGGCCAGCCTCGACCAGGTCCTTGCGCACGATCACGAGCGTCACGCCGCTGGGGCCCAGGTTCTTCTGCGCGCCCGCGTAGATCAGGCCGAATTTCGAGACGTCGATCGGACGCCAGGCGATGTCGCTCGACATGTCGGCGATGAGCGGCACGCTGCCGACGTTCGGGAACTCGGCCCACTGGGTGCCAAAGATCGTGTTGTTGCTCGTGATGTGGACGTAGGCGGCGTTCGCGTCGAGATCGAGCTCGTTCTGCGCGGGGACGCGCGTGAACTTCTTGTCCTTCTCGGTGCTGCTGGCGACGCGCGCCGTGCCAACCGTCTTGGCTTCTTTGTAGGCCTTTTGCGACCACGAGCCGGTCAAGATGTAGTCCGCGCTCTTTCCCTGCGGCAGCAGGTTCATCGGCACGACGGCGAACTGCTGGCTGGCGCCGCCCTGGAGCAGCAAGACGTCGTAGTTATCGGGGACGGCGAGCAGCTCCTTGACCAGGCCGATGGCCTCGTTGTGGACCGCTTCGTACGCCTTACCGCGATGGCTGTGCTCCATCACGCTCATGCCCGTGCCGCCGATGTCGAGCAGCTCTTTTTGAGCGCGTTCGAGAGCCCCGAGGGGGAGCGCAGCCGGACCAGCGTTGAAATTGATTGTGCGAGCCATGTTCCTCCAGATTTGCGGACTGATTTTGCCGCGGGTCGGGCCAGCTGGGCCCAACCTTGACGAGTCTGACGACAGCGGCGTAGCGCCCGTGCCGCGTAGCGTCAAGCGAGCTCAGCTCACAGCCGCAGACCCGCCCGCCCTGCGATGTCGCGTCGGTAGTGCATGCCCGAAAACGCGATCTTTTGGGTCGCTTGGTAGGCGCGAGCGTGCGCCTCCTGCAGGCTGCTGCCGCGCCCGGTGACACCCAGCACGCGGCCGCCAGCCGTGATGACGTTGCCGGTAGCGTCGAGCGCGGTGCCCGCGTGAATGACGACCACGCCCGGGATCGAGCTGGCTTCGTCGAGCCCCGTGATGACGTCACCCTTGCGGGGAGTGTCGGGATAGCCGTGAGCGGCGAGCACGATGCAGACGGCGTGCTCGCCCGACGCGCGCACCGGGCTCGCCGTCAGCTGCCCGCGCGCGGCCGAGGCGAGCGTCTCCGCCAAGTCCCCCTCGAGGGTCGCCATCAGCACCTGGGTCTCGGGATCGCCGAAGCGCACGTTGAACTCGATCAACCGAACTTGCTCATCGGGCGTCACCATGATGCCGGCGAACAGCGTGCCGCGAAACGGTCGCCCCTCCGCGGCCATACCGCGCAGCGTGGGCACCATGACCTGCTGCTCGAAGCGGGCGAGCACTTCGGGCGTGACCACCGGCGCGGGCGCGTAGGTGCCCATGCCGCCTGTGTTCGGCCCCTTGTCGTCGTCGAAGATGCGCTTGTGGTCTTGCGCGGCGTGCAGCAGCACGAAGCGCTCACCATCGCAGATGGCGTGGATGCTGGCCTCGTTGCCGACGAGGCGCTCCTCGAGCACCACCGTGGCGCCTGCGGAGCCGAAGCGCGCGCCCGACAGCATCTCGCGCGCGGCCGCCAGCGCCTCGGCGTGCGACTCGGCCACCACGACGCCCTTGCCCGCGCAGAGCCCATCGGCCTTCACTACCGGAGGCACTTCGAAGGCGCGGATCTGAGCCTCGAGCGCCCCCGCGTCGCTCACGACCACGTGGCGCGCGGTCGGAATCCGGTGCCGCACCGCGAAGCCCTTCATGAAGGCCTTGGAGCCCTCGAGCTCGGCCGCAGCCTGGCTCGGGCCGTACGCCAGGACACCCTCGCGGGTGAGCTCATCGACCAGGCCATCGCACAGCGGCCCCTCTGGACCCACCACGACGAGGTCGACCTGCTCGCGGAGCGCGACCGCGAGCGCGGCGTCGGGGCTCGAGCGCAGCGTTTTCCCCGCGGCCGAGAGCCCTGCGGGCGTCGCGCGCGTGCCGGCGTTTCCGGGCGCGACGATCACCTCGTGCACGCTCTCGGACGCGAGGAGCCGAAGCGCGAGCGCGTGCTCGCGCCCGCCGGAGCCGACCACGAGCACCTTGCGCGTTTTCGCCGTCGTCATCGTCATCGTCATCGCCCGCCGCCTAGCACATTCCGCTGTTAGGGGGAGCGGGGCGGTGTTATTTTAAGGGCTCCGCCTTGGAGGTGCCGCCGCCGTGAGTCCCCTCGTCGTCCACGTCATTCGCCCCTACGACTCGGAGCAGGAGTTCCTGATGGCCGAAGCGTGGACCATCGATTCACGCAGCATGCTGCTCGTCGACGCGGCCGCGCTCGCGCCCGACACCGCCGTGCTCTTCGATCTCACGCTCGGCGATGGCAGCAAACCCCTACGCGCGGAAGGTCGGGTCGTCGGCCTGGTGGCGCCGAAGGATGGACGCCCCGGTGGCTTGCGCGTCCGCTTCAGACGCTTCGGCGCCGCCACCAAGGCGTTCATCGAGCGGGCGGTGAAATTCAAGACCGCCGCGGGCGAGCCCGAGCGACTGAGCCGCCCTGAAGCCGAGCTCCCCAGTCAACCCGGCGCCGAGCGACTGAGCATGGTCGACGTCGAGCAGCCGAGCATGGTCGACGTCGAGCAGCCGAGCGTGGTCGACGTCGAGCGGCCGAGCATGGTCGACGTCGAGCGACTGAGCTCACCCGAGCTGCGACCGAGCATGACGGAGCTCGAAGCGACACCGCCGGCGCCGCCTCCCCCGAGCGAAGCCAGCCAGACGCGGCAGCGTGCGCCCGGCCCCGTCGTGGCGCCGACGAACCGGGAAGAGCTGCTCGCGCGTCTGCGCTTGCGCCGTCGAACCGGCTAAAATCTCACGGCGACGGCGCCGCCGCGCCCTGGCCGAGGGACTCGATCGGCAGGTGAAGCAGCTCGATGCTCAGCTGCTCGCTCAGCTTGAAGATGCGCTGATCGCGATAAAACTCGCCGAACACGATGCGCTTCAGTCCCGAGTTGGCGATGAGCTTGAAGCAACCGAAGCAGGGCGAAGCGCTGACGTAGATGTCGGAGGCATCCAGGCGGACGCCGCTGCGCGCCGCTTGCACGATGGCGTTGGCCTCGGCGTGCACCGTACGCACGCAGTGCCCCTCTTCCATCAAGTGGCCCTCGTCGTCGCAGTGGGGCAAGCCGCGGATCGAGCCGTTGTAGCCGGTGGTGAGGATCATCTTGTCGCGCACGATGACGGCGCCGACGTGCTTTCGATCGCAGGTGGAGCGAGTCGACACCTCGCGCGCGATGGCCATGAAGTATTCGTCCCAGCTAGCTCGTTTGCGTTCGCTCATTTTTCGCCTCGTTCGCGTCCCCGGGCGGGGCCGCGCTTGACCTCCGGACCCTCGCATGGCTTCGTTGCCGCGTGAATCGAAGGAAAATCGTGCTCCGGCGGGCCGCTTTCGCCGCGCTTTTGGCCGGGTCGGTCACGGGCCTCGCGCTGTCGGCCCCGGACGCGCGCGCGCGCGCCACTTCCATCCTTGCCCGCCTCGCCCAGAAGCCCGACGCGCAGCGCGTCGCGGCCGAGTCGATCGCGAAGGCCGAGGCCGCGCTCAAGCGCGCCGAGCAACTGCGCGGCGCCGGTGATCAAGCGCGCGGTGCGATGGCAGAAGACCTCGCGCTCGAGTGGGCCGAAGCTTCCGAGCTGCTCGACAAGACGGCGGCGGCCGAGAAAGAGCTGCACGCGCTCCAAGCCCGCACCACCGACCTCGAGACGAAGGTATTTCGCGCTCAGGCGCTGGTCGAGCAGTCGGTGGCACGTCGCGCGCGCGCCGAGGAGGCGCTGCGCAAGATCGAAGCGGCTTCGCCCTCGGCCAAGCCCGAACCCGCGCCAGCGGCCGCGCCCCGCGGAGGTAAGCCATGAAGCGCTGGCTGTGGCTGCTTCCGCTGCTGACCGCGTGCGCCTCGCCGCAGCGCCCGGAGGTGCTCAAGGAGGTCGACCGCACCCGTGAGGGGCGAGCGGTGGTCGACGCGCGTAAGACAGCGCCGCAGGCCTACGCCCGAGCCGAGCTGCTGCGGCAGCGCGCCGAGCGAGCCTTCGATGCCGATGATTTGCCGGGGGCAGAGCTGCTCAGCGAGCAAGCGCTGGCCGCCTACCTGCGCGCGACGCTCGAGGCGCGCCTCACCGTGGCCGAGAACCGCTTGGCCGAGGCGCGGGTCTCGGAGAAGCAGCAGGCCGAGCGCCTCGCGCAGCTGGAGGTCGAGCAACAGCGTCTGGCCGCTGAGGCCGCCGATCTCGAGCTCCGCGCCAAGGTCGCCCGCGACGCCGAGCCGCTCGTCAAGAGTGAGCCCGCATCGCCCGAGCGCGAGCGGGCTCGCCGCGAAGCCGCGCGCGCCATCGTCACGCAGGCTTCGCTGCTGTGCGTGTCTGCTCGGCTCGTGGAGCCGAAGCGCGAGAACGTGACCGCCCTCCTCGACAAGGCGGACGAGGTCAGGAAGAAGCTCGACACCACCGCGCCCGCCGCCATCGATGACGCCACCGCCCTGCGCTCCGACTGCCTGCGCGAGCTGACGCTGGCGCGAAGGCCCCGCGCGCAGCAGAACCCGTCGCAGGGCGAGTCCGACGCGCTGCTGGCGGAGCTGAGCCGGGCCGATTTCCTCCCCTTCCGCGACGACCGCGGGGTGGTCGTCACCCTCCGAAGTGTGCGTGAGGGTGGGAAGCTGAGCGAGAGCGCGGCCGCCAAGCTCGCGGAGCTGGGCAAGGTCTCCAAGGCGCATCCCCAGTTCCCGCTGCTCGTGGTCAGCCACGACGCGAAGCAGGGGGCCAAAGACGACGCGCTCGGCCTCGCAACGGAAGCGCTGAAGGCCGCCGGCGCGGCCAAGCTCGAAGGTCGCAGCGCCGGAAATACGACGCCCGTCGTGCCGACGAATCGTCCCGGCGCGGCCGCCCGCAACGAGCGGCTCGAAATCGTGTTCGTCTCGCCTGGCAGCTGAACCTGCGGGGTACGTTCGCGAGCGAAAAACGCGGGCGTTTCGCTCCAGCCTCACTAAAAGCGAGCCAGCATTCGGGGCCGGCCTCGCGCGCCCGCCCAGCTCGAGCCGCCGCGGTTCCGAGCCGGAGCAGCTTGCGGCGCGCCCCCCGGTTGACGTTGCGGCCACGAGAGCGCAAGTTTGTCGTGAGTGCGGTCGTATCTCTGCTGAGGAGCACCGTGGCGCGAGACTCCCTATACGGAGAGCGGATAATTTGGACTGGTCGTCCCAAATCCGTTCGCCCGTCGTGGCTCGTCCGCGCCATGTCCGTCCTCTGCTTCGTCACCGCGGCGATTTCGTTGCTGTTCGCGATCGTGACCTCGCTCGTGCTGCGCGTCACGCCGACGGGAACCGTGCTGTTCGCCTTTTGGACGACGGTGCTCGGCGTCGCGTTCCGCACCGTGCCGCGCCTGCTGCTCGAGCGCGCGCGCTACGTCGTTACCGAGCACCACGTGGTCGCGCACTTCGGACCGTTTCGTCGCAGCATCCAGCGCAGCGCGGTCAGCTTCGCGCGCATCTTCTGGGACGCGGACCAACCCGACACTGGTGACCTCGAGCTGGTGCGCGCGGTGCCTACGGGCGCGCTGCGTCGGCGGCTCGCCCTGCGCTTGCCCGGCATCGCCGCGCCCGACCGGGTCTGGGCCATCGTTCGCGGGGCCGAAGACGTGGCGCCGCTGGGCAGCGCCGACATGCCGATGGGCCAGCGGCTCGATCGCGGCGAGCGCGTGATTTGGTCGGCGCAGCCGCGCCAGCAGCTGCGCGCCTACCTGCCCCACGGCCAAAGGCAGTGGCTGCTGATGGCCATCTCCGGCTTCACGGTGCTGGCCGGCATCGAAATGATCTCGCGAGCGGTGGCCGCGCTCGGAAAGGTCGCCCGCAACGGCCTGCCCTATTTGTCGCCCAGCTTCGTGGCCCTCGCGGCCGGCGTCTTCCTCGCGGTCGCGCTGGTGCTCGCGGTCGGCGCATACATCGCTTACGACACCGTCATTCGACCGGGCAAGCTCGTGAGCGACACGCGCTACCTGATCACCGACAAGCGCGTGCTCATCCAGCGGCGCAGCGAAGAGCTCCACGTCGATCGCTCGAAGATCGTCGACGTGATCGACGCGCCGGCCGGCGACGGGCTAAGGAACGTGTTCATCGTGCTCGACGGGCCGCAGGCGCGCGCGCTGGCCGCCAGCGGGGCCTTCGGCGAGCTCGAACGTAGCCCGTACCTGCGCCCCGTCTTCGAAGCCGTCGAAGACGCCGAGGGTGCGCGGCGCGTGCTCGGCTCGAACCCGGTCTTACCGTACGCGGCCTGAAACGGGCTTCGGAATCAGGCGCATCACCGCCTCCAGGCAGCGCTGGCGATGCCGCTCTGCGTTGGGCGCGAAGCGATCACGCGAGGCAGTAGCGGCGGGCAGGTATTGCTCCCAGCTCTCCAGCGCCAGCTGCCAGTGCTCCAGCTGCTCATCCGCGTTCAGCCCTGGATTGGTGGCTTCGGTCATCGCGCCGAGCGCGCGGAAATAGTGCACGTCGTAGTCCGGTATCCAGCGCAGGCTCGGCATGTCGAGCACGCTATCGGTCGGGTAAGGCGGCACCGGCAGCCGTACCTGCACCCCGCGCGCGATCTCTTGCATGCCCTGCGGGTAGTCGCCGCTGCGCTCGAGGGCGACGCCGAGCCCAAAGTGCGACAACGCCATCACCTCGACGCCGCGCGCCAGCGCCACCGCGGCCCGAAAGTCGCTGACGGACTCGCCCAAGTGGCCGGCGAGCATGTGCGCCTTGCCGCGATTGCGGTGAATGCTGGCGCGATAATCCGGATCCCAGGCCAGCGCCAGAGCGCCCGTGAACGCGCGCACGGCGCGCTCCATGTCGCCGCTCAACATGGAGCCGAGCCCGGCGTCGAACAGACTCGCGCGCTTGAAATCGCTGTCGGGCAGCGCGCTCACGCCGCTCTCGATCAGGCGCACCGCCTCCTGCTCGCGGCCGGGCCGAGCGTCGAGCAGAACGCGGCCGAGCAGCACCACTTGCCACGGATCGCGGCGTCCACCGCTGAGCTCCAAGAGCGCCGCGCTGCCGGCGGACAGCTCGCGCACCAAGTCCGGATCGCTCCGCGCGTCGCTGGCTTGTTCGAACAGCTGCTCGGCGCGCAGGCGCGCCCGCGCGCGTAGCTGAGCCCCCGGCTCCTTCGCCCGCTGCCACAACGTCAGCTCGGCCTGCGCCGCCTCCGTCCAGCCCAAGAGCAGGAGCGCGGCTGCGAAGGCCGGCGCCTTCACCGGGCTCCCCGCTTACCCGAATCTTTCGCGCGGGGCCTTGCGCCCAGCTTGCCGACGGCCGTACCGGCGAGCGGCCCCTCGGCGAGAGCTCGATAGTGCGCGGCGGCCGCTTCGGGCGACTCTTTCTCGAGCGCCACGCCCATCAGCGCGTCGAACATGCCGTCAGGCAACCAAACGGCGTCGCGCTTTTCGAAGCGCTCGAGCGCGCCGCGATCGCCGACCTCGACCAGCGCGCCCTGCCCCTCCGCCTCGCGGCCGCTGCTGAGCCAGGCGACCGCGCTCAGGCTCGCGCACAAGCCGGTGTAGCCGCTGCCCGGTGAGCGCCGCCGCGCCTCACGGAGGAAAGCCTGCACTTCGTCGACTCCGGCGGCGCCGCTCGCGAGCAGCGTCGCCGCGACCTCGACGTAAGCGACGATCTGGTCCCGGGTGTCGGGCAGGAGCGCGGCGCGGTTGCCGAGCAGCCGATAAAAGCGCGTCGCGCTCTGCAGATCGCGCTCGGCGAGGGCAGCGCGGCCGCCGTCGAGGAGCGCGGCTGGTTCAAGCAGCTCCCCCGCGTCATCGGCGGCCAGCGGCCGCAGATCCGCGAGCGCGCCGCTGGTGTCGCCCAAGCGCAGACGGGCGCGACCGCGGACGACGCGCGCGGCCACGAAATCCGGCGCCTGCTCCAGCAGCTGCGTCGCGCGGGCGTGCGCCTTCTCGGGGGCGCGTAGCAGCAGCGCCTGGGCGCGCGCCAGCTCGCGGCAGCGCCGACCGAGCCGCGCTTGCCGCGAGAGCTCCCACAAGCCAGGGCTACCCTGGCAAGCCGCCGGGCGTGGGCTCTGCGCGGCCCACGCCACCGGCCGGGGCGACACGCTCGCCGACCGCGCTTCCAGCGCGATCACGAGCGGGAGCGCCCACGCAAGGCTCACGGCGCCGCGGCCCTCCCGACGAACGGGTTGTGCAGCACCACCGTCTCGCTGCGTCGCGGGCCGACGCTCAGCAAGTACAGCGGCACCTTGGCGGCCTCTTCTAGGAACCGCACGTAGTCACGCGCGGCCTTGGGGAGCTCGTCGAGGACGCGCACGCCGTCGAGCTTCTCGGTCCAGCCCGCCATCTCTTGGTACACGGGCTTCACGGCGCCGGGCACGTCGAGGTAGTCGATGGGAAATTCTTCGGTGCGCCCCTCGGGCGTGTCGTAGGCGGTGCACACCAAGATGCGTGGCAAGCCCGTCATCACGTCGAGCTTCGTCAGCGCGAGGCCGTCGATGCCGTTGACGCGCGCCGCGTAGCGCAGCGCCGGGAGGTCGAGCCAGCCGGTACGACGGGGGCGCCCGGTGACGGAGCCGAACTCCGCGCCGACCTCGCGCAAGTGCTGGCCGTCGCCGTCGTTGAGCTCGGTCGGGAACGGACCGGAGCCGACGCGCGTCGCGTAGGCCTTGGTGATGCCGAGCACGGACGAGATGCGGTTCGGCCCGATGCCGGTGCCGATGGAGGCCCCGCCCGCGACGGCCGAGCTCGAGGTGACGAACGGATACGTGCCGTGGTCGATGTCGAGCAGCGTGCCCTGCGCGCCTTCGAGCATCACGCGCTTGCCCTCGCGCACTGCCTGATCGACGATCTGCGAGGTGTTGGCCAGCAGCGCGACGACGCGCTTCGTCGACGGCTCGAGCTTCTTCAAGATCTCTTCCGCCGACGGCACCTCGCCGCCGAGAGCCTTGATCGTCGGCGCCCAGGCGCCCAGCGCGGCGCGCACGCGCTCCGCCAGTCGCGCCGGATCGCGCAGATCACCGGCGCGGACGCCGGTGCGGCGCGCCTTGTCTTCGTAGGCCGGGCCGATGCCCTTCTTGGTCGTGCCGATGCCGCCGGGGGTGGCCTCACGCAGCGTGTCGACGAGCACGTGGTACGGCAAAATCAGGTGCGCGCGATCCGAGACGCACAAGCGGCTCTCCACGTCGCGGTGACCGCGGCGAATCAGCTCGTCGACCTCGCTCAGCAGCACGTCCGGATCGATGACCATGCCCTGCGCGAGCACGCAGCGGGTCTGCGGGCGCAAGATGCCGCTCGGCAGGAGCCTCACCACCAGCTTGTCGTCACCGACCACCAGCGTGTGTCCGGCGTTGGGTCCGCCCGCGTAGCGCACGACTACCTCGGCGAACTCCGTATAGATATCGACGATCTTGCCTTTGCCTTCGTCGCCCCACTGGGCGCCCACGATCACGACACACGACATGCTGACACCGCTTCTTCGGTTTGGGACTGAGTCTCAGTCAGGGAACTAGTGAGCGCTCACTTCACGAGCACGCGCGCCACGGAGGCGGCGTCGAGCGGAGCACGTTGCTCCGTCCGCCCGAGGACGGAGGTGATCTGCGCCTCGCCGGACGTGGCGCTCACCCAGTGCGTGTACCGCCACACCTCCGCGTACGCCAGCGGATCCTGCTCGGGGCCGACGGCGCAGCGCACGCCGGCTGCACGGAGGCCGGCCCCGAGCGCGGCGGCGCCGCCCGTCAGCAAGACGCGCGGCGGATTCTCGAGCTCACCGACGCCGCCCAGCGCCCAAACCAGGTCATCCAGGCCGAACGCGAAGCCGAAGGCGGGCAAAGGTCGCCCGAAGCCGCCGAGCAGGCCGTCGTAACGGCCGCCCGACGCGATCGGCACGCCGGGGCCGTGGGCATGCAGCTGGAATGTAGTACCAGTGTAATACGCAAAATGGCGCGTCTCGCCTAGGTCCACCACGACGGCTGGCGACAGCCCGCGCCGCTCCACCTCGACGAGCAGCTGTGACAGCTCCTCCAGCCCGGCTTCGGCTCGAGTGCCCGAAAGCATCGCGCGAGCGCTGGAGAGGATCTCCTGCCCGCCGTGCAGCTCGGCCAGCGCGGACAGCGCCGCTTGCTCGCGTTGGCCCAGCCCGGCGGAGCGCGCGGCCCGCTCGAGCTCGGCGCGATCCTTGAGGTGCAGCGCTTCGACGGCGGCGCGCTGTCGCGTCGGCTCGACGCCGTCGAGCAAAGCGAACGCGATGCGCGCATGCCCGAGATCGAGCACGAAGTCGTCGAGCCCCACCGCGCGGGCGGCCGAGCAGGCGACCTCGATCGCTTCGATGTCGCCCGTCGGCCCGTCCAGTCCGATCAGCTCGATTCCAGCTTGAAAAATTTGACGATGACGGCGCGCCCGCTCGCGTCGCCGCCGCAGCACCGAGCCCTGGTACGACAAGCGAATCGGCGGGGCCGCTTGCGCGAGCCGAGTGGCGACGACGCGCGCCAGCTGCGGCGTCATGTCGGGCCGCAGCGCCACGACCTCGCCCGTCTCGGGCTCCACGAAGCGCAGCACCTCTTCGGGCTCGAGCGCGCCCAGCCCTCGCTCGAGCACGCTCTCGTACTCGAACACCGGCAAGGTCACGAGCTCGTAGCCGAACAGCTCGAAGCTCGAGAGCAGGCGCCGCGCGAGCTCGCCCAAGCGCCGCGCGTCGGGCGGCAGGAAATCACGCATGCCTGCCGGCAGCGGGTGCGACATCGCGCCCTGCCCGGGAGCAGAGGCCTGAGGAGCGAGCGGCGCAGAGCTCGGCTCTCGCGAAGCCGGAGAGGATGCGACTGCTAGGGGAGCGTTCGGAATCGAGGCAGGCAAAGCCGGCGGAGCCTAGCCGATCCGTGGTACACGTGCAGCACCATGAGCGACCCCAGCCACACCACCGCCCACTCTCCCCGAGAGCAAGCGCCCGTGGACGTCAGCGAGCGCGGCTCCGACAAAACCGGCTCGCCCATCAGCATGAATCGCCGGCTTTTCATGCAGCTGCTGGCCTTCGAGCACGAGGACCCAGCCGGGCTCCTGCCGACGCTGGGCGGCGCCCTGCGCGAGCAAGGCGTGCCGAGCGTGGTCTACGAGGACGTTCACCATCCGCGCGGCTTGGCGCTGCTCACCTTCTCGGAAGAGCCCCTCGATTTCGCCAATCGCGTGCGTCCCCTGGTGGGCGGCGCGACATTTCGCGGGCTACGTCCGCGCCCGGAGCTGTCGATGCTCGGCCGCACTTACTCGACCGGGTTCGAGCAAGATCTCGAGTACTGGCTGCTCACCCGCCCCCGCGACACCGTGCTCAACGCAGCCTGGCCGTGGGCGATTTGGTACCCGCTGCGGCGCGTGGGCCCGTTCGAGCGGCTCGATCCGCGCGAGCGAGGACAGATCATGCGCGAGCACGGCAGCGTCGGTCGCGCGTACGGCGCGCAGGATCTGGCGCACGACGTACGGCTCGCCTGCCACGGCCTCGACCAAGCCGACAATGACTTCGTGATCGGGCTCATCGGCAAAGAGCTGCACCCGCTGTCGCACGTCGTTCAGGCCATGCGGCAAACGCGGCAAACGGCGGAGTTCATGGACAAGATGGGGCCGTTCTTCGTCGGCCGCGCCGTCTTCAGGAACGCCGGTTGACGCGGCTAGCGCGAAGGAAGTCTCGCCCATGACTCGAGTCAGCGGGGTCGTCTTCGACCTCGACGGAACCCTCGTCGACTCGCGCCGCGACATCGCCGAGGCGGCCAACCACACGCTCGCGAAGCACGGTCTCGCGCGCTTGCCGCACGAAGAGCTCGAGTCATACGTGGGTGATGGCGCGCCGATGCTGATCGCGCGGGCCGCACGTCTCGACGTAAAGGACGAGAAAACCCGGGTGATGGTCGCGGATTTCCTCGACTACTACACGGCGCACGCCGTCGATCACACGAGCGTGATGCCGGGCGCGCTCGAAGCGCTCGAGGCGCTCGCCAGCGGACGGTACGCGCTCGGCGTGTGTACGAACAAGCCGCGTCGCACGTCGTTGGCCGTGCTGCGAGGCCTCGGGCTCGAGCCGCGCTTCCAGAGCGTGGTCGCGGGCGACGATCTCCCCGAGCGTAAGCCGCATCCGTCGATGGTGCTGGAAGCCGCGCGCCAGCTCGGAGCGCCAGTCAGCCAAGTCGTGATGGTCGGTGACGGTCCGCAAGACGTGCTCTCGGGGCGCGCGGCGGGCGCGCTCACCATCGGCGTGCGGGGCGGCATCCTGGCGTTCGAGCGCCTCGCCGCCTCCGCCCCCGACGTGATCATCGACACGCTCGCGGAGCTACCGGCGGTGGTCAGCCGGCTAGCGAGTGGTACGCAGCGCTGAGCTCCGCGAAGCGTGACAGCAGCCGCGCGCGCTCGCTCGCGTCCGCGTTCGGGAAGCAGTCGGGATGCAGGCGGCGCGCCATGCGCCGGAATGCCTGCTGAACGGCTTGGCGGTCCGCGCCCGGTAGCAGCCCCAGCGTTGCGTACGCGCGGTGGCGCGCGCCATCGGGGACAGCGCGCGCGGTCCCCGCCGACTCCTTCGACGCCGACTCCTTCGACGCTGCGCGCACGCGGGGGCGCGCGCGAGGGCGCCCGTGCAAGAACTCACCGGGCGACAGCGGAGTGCGCGGTTGCTCGTGCGGACGCGGGACGCGGAACGAGATCTGCGCGTCGCGGAGCTGAAACAACGCCTCGAGCTTCTGGCGCAGCTGGCGGCGCAGCCCGGCGCTCACCAGCTCGTTCGTGGCGAACCCTTCCTCCACCAAGATCTCACCGGTGCGCTGGGTCGGAGCCTCCAGCAAGCGCCGCGCCAGCCGCGCGAGGGCGCGAGCGCCCAGAAACCCCTGTCCAGCGAGCATGTCGCCGAGCCGCTGTCGAGCCAGGCCGGTGTCGACCTGCGTGATCATACCTTGCACGAGGTAGACGCGGTGCGTGGTGCCCCGATCTTCGGTCAGCTCGAGCACGCCCGACGCCCCCGAGCGATGCAGCGCTCCGAGCACGTCACCGAGCGTCGTCAGCCGCAGCCGGCCAGGGAGCTTCATGCCCAGGGGCTATCAAATCCGGCACCTACGGGCCAAATTTCGTTCAAGAACCGACGCGCAGCTCGCCCGTCAGCAGGCGCTGCGCGGGCCGACATTGGCGCTGCTCACCGGTGCCACGACAGGCGACGCCGCGCGCGCTCACGCTGACCTGCCCCACGCCAGCGGCGGACGCCACGAACGCCAGGCCGAGGGTGTGCGCCGCTGCGCCTGACCGGGCGAAGCGCTCCGCAGCGACGCGCGAGCGCAGCGGCGGCGCGAACGCCGGCGCCTGCGTGACGAGCGCGTCGACCCAAACCAGCTCCCCACCCCGAGGAGCGCTGAAAACGAGCTCGCACAGCACTCGCCCGGGCGCGGCCTCGGGGCGGCAGCTGAGCGAGGCCTCGAGCGTCGGCGCGTCGGCCACGCCCGGCGTCGAGGTCGCGCAGACCCCGAGCAGCACGGCCTGCGAGATTCGGTTAGCCCACGTTCGGCGGCGCATAGAAGTCCACCAATTTGATAGGGGTCGGCGAGAGCAGCGCGGATAGGGTCGAGCGCGGGCCCCGCGGGTCGCCCGCGATCTGAAAATCCGAAGACGGATCGACCTCGATCGTGACGGCGTCGACCAGGTAGTCGATCACCTCTTCGGGGTTGTCGTACTCCCCGCGCCAGATCTCACGGAAATGACGCACGAAGCTGAGCGGGCCGATCGTCGCGATGCGCAAGTTCATGCGGTCGGGGCGCTCTTCGGCGTACGGGAACATGCGAAAGCCGTAGCCATAGTAGGGAATCGTGGACAGCGCGCAGATGCGCATGGGCCCTTCGTAAATGGTCTGCCCGGTGGGGATGGGAGCGCCCAAGATGCAGCCCTTCGGACCCAAACGGTAGGCTTCGGCGCCGTCGTTGCGCACGCGACAGTGCGACATCTTGATCCCGAGCGAGCGCGGGATGGTCCGCGTGGTGGTGGCGAGGACGTAGCTCAGCGGCCCGGGCGCGATCTTCCTGAGCGGCGTCTTGGCGAGCGCGCTCTTCACCTTGTTGTAGTCGGCCAGCACCAGCGCGTCGGCGCCGAGGCCGCAAAACGGAGCGATGAAGCCTTCGACCTCGATCAGCCGCATGGAGCGGCTGCCCGCGTCGTCGACCAAGCGACGGATGTCGGCTTGCAGCTCGTGTTTGTCCGCGCCCTGCGCGCCCACCACCCACGCCAGCGAGTTGCCGGTGCCCAGCTTGAGCAAGCCGAACCGCGGCAGTGGCCGGCCCGAGCGGCGCGCTTCGTGAACGACTTCGGTAACCATGACCGTGAAGGTCCCGTCGCCGCCGCCCGTCAGCACGGTGCCGTACCCGCGCGCGACGAGCGTCTTCGCGATGTGCTTCGCGTCCGACAGCTTGCGCGAGACGAACAGGTCGCCGCCGCTCAGAATCTGATCGAGCGTCGAAATCACGTCAGCGGTAGCGTTCTTGGCGTTGCCGTTGACGACGACGGCGATGCGTTGCTCCACGAGCCCGCTGGCGGCGGGGTCACTGGGGCGTTCGGCGCTAGTGGGAGAGCTCATCGAAATTCGGAAAACTCCCTCAGGTATAATACGCTTCGCGGGTTAGGAGCCGATCCGCCCACCTCGCGGGTCGCAGCGTGGCGGCCCATGCCCAAGAACAAGCTCAAAACCTCGGCCAAAGCCAGCGTTTCTCGCAAATCGGTCGCGCCTCCCCCGCCTGCCCGCAAGTCGGTCGCGCCGCCGTCGCGCAAATCGGTCGCGCCGCCGGCAGGCCGCAAGTCCGTCGCCCCGCCGGCCGGAGCGCGCAAATCGGTGGGCCCCAGCGCGGGTTCCGCGCGCAAATCGGTGATTCCGCCCGCCCCCAAAGCGCCGCGCAA
The DNA here is from genome assembly GCA_023431345.1 of Pseudomonadota bacterium. Lineage (GTDB taxonomy): Bacteria > Myxococcota_A > Polyangia > Polyangiales > Polyangiaceae > PMG-095. The sequence goes on along the minus strand of JAEYWK010000056.1, from coordinate 68,489 downwards.
GTTCGGTTTGCGCGGCGCCGCGCCGTGGGCCCTTCGACACGCCGAGCGTCAGGCAGCGGAGGCGGCGCGGCGCAACCGCGAGCCACCCAAGCCGGGGAGCGCGCGTGCCACCCTGCGCACGCCGCAAGAAGCCGATCGAATCAAAGCGTCGATCAGCGAGCTGCATGAGCTCCTGCAGAAGCTGCGGACGCTGCAAAGAACTCTGAACGACTCGTTCTTCGAGCTCGGCGAGATCTTGGTCGACATCGAGCACCGCAAGCTTCACGGCGCCAAAGGCTACTCGAGCATCGAGACGTTCGCGGAGCGCGAGCTCGGCGTCGGTAAGGGGCTCGCGCAGAAGCTGGTGCGCATCCCGACGCTCTTTCAGCCCGAAGCCGCGAAGCAGCTCAAGCTCGACGCGCTGGTGCGCGCCATCGACGCCATCGACCAAGCGCCTCAAGCGAGCGCGAACAAGCTCGCCAAGCTGCCGCTGAAGCCGCCACGCTGAGGGGTTCGCCCCGCTCCGTGGGCCGCTCGGCCCTCTGCCCCCTGATCCCTGTTCCCCGGCCTCCCCCAGCCGTTGGCCCCAGGCCCCCTCAGCCTCAAAGAGCCGAAAACTCCGCCGAGTTGCTCAGCGCCTCGTTCGCCTCTAGAACTGCGCCCCTTGAAGTTCATCGACGAGTGCACCCTCACCGTTCACGCAGGAAATGGCGGGAATGGCTGTGCCGCGTTCCGGCGCGAGAAATTCGTGCCCTTCGGCGGCCCCGCGGGCGGCGACGGCGGTCGCGGCGGTGACGTCGTCTTGATCGCCGACTCGGGCGTGAACACCTTGTACGAGCTGACCCACCTATCCGCCGTGCGCGCGGCTCACGGTCAGCCCGGGCAAGGTAAGGATTGCTACGGGCGCGGCGGTGAAGACTCCGAGCTGCGTGTCCCCGTCGGCACCGTCGTCTACGACGTGACGACGCACGAGAAGCTGTGTGAGTTCCTGCGACCGAACGAGCGCGTGGTCGTGGCGCTCGGCGGCAAAGGCGGGCGCGGCAACAAACACTTCGCGACACCGACCGATCGCGCGCCGCGCAAGTACGAGCAAGGCGAGCCGGGTCAGGTGCGCCAGCTTCGGCTCGAGCTGCGGGTCATGGCCGACGTCGGGCTGCTCGGCTTCCCCAACGTCGGGAAGAGCACGCTGATCAGCGCCGTCTCCCGCGCGCGCCCCAAGGTCGCGGACTACCCGTTCACGACGCTCGTTCCCCACCTCGGCGTCGTCACGATCGGAGATTCGCGCGCGGGGCTCGGTCGCAGCTTCGTGATCGCCGACATCCCCGGCCTGATTCCGGGCGCGAGCGAGGGAGCTGGCCTCGGTATCCGCTTCCTCCGGCACCTCGAGCGAACCCGCGTGCTTTTGCACCTGATCGCGCTTTCGGAGGAACCTGGCCGTAGTCCCATCGACGACTACCACGTCATCCGCCGCGAGCTGCTCAGCTTCAACCCCGACCTCGCCGGGCGCCCCGAGGTGGTCGCGCTGACCAAGGCCGACTTGCCGGATACGCGCGAAGCTCACCCCGCCCTGGTCGAAGAATTTCGGAAGCTCGGCGTCGAGCTGCGGCTCGTCAGCGCCGCGACGCATCAAGGACTCGACGAGCTCATGCAAGAGCTCGCAGAAAAGCTGTTCATCTAGCGAGGGGGCGATGGCTCCTCCCGATCTGCGCTACTGGCTCGAGCTCAGCGCAGTCGCGATCGGCACGTCGATCGTATCGGGCGTGATGGGCATGGCCGGCGGCATGCTGCTGCTTTCGGTGATGCTGCTCAGGCTCGAGCCGCTCGTAGCCATCCCCATCCACGGCGTGGTGCAGCTGGCGTCGAACGGCTCGCGAGCGTTCTTCCTGCGACAGCACGTGCGCTGGAGCGCCGTCGGGCGCTTCGCTTGGCCGCTGCTACCCGCGGGAGCCCTCGGCCTGCTGCTGCTCGGGAGCGTTCCCGTGCGCGCCAGCCGCGCCGCCATCGGCGTGTTCGTGCTCGCCGCCACCTGGCTCAAGTCGCGGTTCACCATCGAGCCCGGGCGCTCTGCCGAACGAGCCCTGCCCATCGGCGGCGCGCTCGTCGGCTTCTTCTCGACCCTGATCGGCGCCACGGGCCCCCTCCTCGCTCCGTTCATTCTGGCCCTGGAGCTGGGCAGCCAACCGACGATCGCGACGATGGCGGCCTGCCAAATTTTTCAGCACGCGAGCAAGATCACGCTGTTCGGCGCCGGCGGCTTCGCGCTCGGCCACTACGCCCTGCCCTGCGCGCTGCTCTGCCTCACGGCCATGCTCGGCAGCGCCATCGGCACCCGCCTGCTCGACCGCATCCCCGAAAAACCGTTCAGGCTCGGGGTCCGCGCCCTCGTCACGGCCCTCGCCCTGCACCTCATCTACCAAGCCCTCTGCACGTAACGCGCGAGCGAGGCCCCGCGAAGCCGGCCTCCGCGAAGCCGGCCTCCGAGAAAGCCGGGCGGGCCGGGTGGGAGCGAGCGCGGGGGGAGCTGAGCCTCCGAGCATCGAGCTGCGCCGCTCGGCGCCGAGGCCCACTCAGGCGTCGTCAGCCGTCGCCACCACCGCCGCCCCCGCCGCCGAAATCATCGAGGTCGTCGAAGTTGTATTCATCGGCCGCCAAGTTGTCGAAGCGAGTGTACTCGCTCGTGAACTTGACCATCACCTTGCCGGTGGGACCGTTACGCTGCTTGGCCACGATCAGCTCGGCGATACCCTTATCGGGGCTATCGCGGAAGTAATACTCGTCGCGGTAGATGAAGATGATGGTGTCGGCGTCCTGCTCGATGGCGCCCGACTCGCGCAGATCGGACAGCTGAGGCCGCTTGTCCTTGGTCGCGCGCGTTTCCACGGCGCGATTCAGCTGGCTGAGCGCGATCACCGGCACCTTCATCTCCTTGGCCATCGCCTTGAGACCGCGCGAGAGCTCGCTGATCTCCTGCTCGCGGCTGCCAGCGTCTTTGCGCCCCTGCATCAGCTGCAAGTAGTCGATGATCACGAGCCCGAGCTTCTTCGCGGGCATGCCGTTGTCGGTGTTGCGGCTGACCTCGGCCTGGAGGCGACGAATCTTCGCGCGCAGATCCAGGAGCGAGAGCGCGGGTGTGTCGTCGAGCCAGAGCGGCAGCCGCCCCATGCGCGCGGCGGCGTCGGTCAGCATGTTCCAGTCTTCTCGCTGCATGCGGCCGCTGCGGATCTTCTGCATGTCGACGCGAGCCTCCGACGCGAGCATACGAGCCGCGAGCTGCTCGCGCGGCATTTCCAAGCTGCAAAAGAGCACCCCATAGCCCGGCTCCTCCACCGGAGCTTCCATGTACGGCTCGTTGTCACCCGACACTTCGACTTGGCGCGGGCGCGACACGTTTACGGCCAAATTCAGCACGAACGACGTCTTGCCCATGCCGGGGCGCGCCGCCACGATGTACAGATCACCGGCGTGCAGGCCCGAGCACTGCTTGTCGAACATCGTGAAGCCGCTCTCGATGCCGGTGATGCCCCCGCCCCGCTGGGCTGCGTCGGCTAGGATCTTGAAGGCTCCCTTCACGGCGTCTTTGAGCGGGACGATCGTCGAGTTCTCGGGGATGCGGGCGATGTCGAACACGGCCTGCTCCGCCAAGTCGATGAAGCCCTGCACCTCGCCGTAGTCGCCGTAGCCCTCCACCGCGAAGCGCTGACACGTGCTGATCAGCTGACGTACGCGCCACTTCTCGCGAATGACCTTGGCGTGCGCTTCGACGTGCGCCACGGCCGGCGTCGCGTCGGACAGCTGGGCCAGGTAGGGCGATCCGCCAATCTGCTGCAGCCGACCCTTGTCTCGCAGGTAGCCCGCGACCGACACGATGTCGACCGGCCTCCCGCTGGTGTTGAGATCGACGACCGCCTCGTAGATGCGACGATTGGCGTCAGCGTAAAAGTGCGCCGGCTGCAAGATCTCTTGCACGCGATCGAACGCGTCCGGATCGAGCAAGATGGCGCTCAGCACCGCGCCCTCCGCGTCGAGATCGCTCGGCGGTACGCGACCGCTCTCGGGAACCGCCCGAATCTGCTCCGCTGCGCTCATGCTCGTCTCCAGGGTATCACTACTGAACAGCCGCGCAGCCTCACATCACGCACGGCGTCCAACCACCGGAAATTCCCAGGGAATCCCCGACTGTACTTCACCTTGTCCACTGGCTACTCCAGAGGTTCTACACAACCTGCAGCCCTGAAATGTCGAAACCCCGGCAGCCTGTCGGCTCCGGGGTTTCGATCCGCGCGGACACTCTCACGAGTGAGCGCAGACTGTCAACGCTCACTTCTTCGCGACGTTGACCTTCAGCGTGCCCGTCACGCTGCTGTGCAGCTTGATCGGCACCTCGAACGCGCCCAGGGCCTTGATCGGCTCCTTGAGCTCGATCTTCTTGCGATCGATCTTCACGCCGGCGGCAGCGAAGGCGTCCTCGATGTCCTTCGTCGTCACCGACCCGTACATCTTGCCTTCGTCACCGACCGCGCGCGTCAGCGTGACGCTCGCGGACGACAGCTGAGCCGCCGCCGCCGTCGCGGCTTCGAGCTCGGCCTTGGCCTGCGACGCGACCTGACGCTTCAAGTCTTCGACGCGCGCCAAATTGCCAGCGGTCGCGGGGACGGCCAAGCCGCGCGGCAACAGGAAGTTACGCGCGAAGCCGGGACGCACCTTCACCACTTCGCCACCGGCGCCGAGGTTGGCCACGTCGGTCTTCAACAGAATCTTGATCTGAGTCGCCATGGGGAACCTCAGTCGTTGGAGGTGAAGGGCAAGAGCGCGATGTTGCGCGCGCGCTTGACGGCCAACTGAACGCTGCGCTGATGCTTGGCGCAGAGCCCAGAGATACGGCGCGGCACGATCTTGCCGCGCTCGGTCACGAAGTAGCGCAGGCCCTGCGGATCTTTGTAATCCACCGGCACTGCGTCGTCGGAGCAGTAGGTGCAGCCGCGGCGGCGCGGACGACGCCCCCCGTTGGCCAGGCTCTCGTTGTCACCGCGCATGTCGCGATCAGCGCCGCGGTCTCGGGCTTGCTCTCTCATTGTGCGTCCTCCGAGTTATCGGCGAGCGGGTTCTCGAAATCTTCTTCGTCGGCCGGCAGCTCGTCACGTGAGCTGCGCTCCGGGCCACCCTCGAAGCCGAGCTTGCGCTCGATCGTCTCTTCCACTTCGTCCTCGCCCGGCAGCTCGACCGGCTCGAACTTGAGCGCCTCGGCGTCCACCGTCACGGTGCTGGCGTCGACGTCGTCGTTGATCTGCACGGTCTGGTACTTGAGCACGTCGTCGAGCATGCGCAGGTTGCGCTCGACCTCGGCCACGGCCGCGCCGCCACCGATGTACTTCGCGTACACGTACACGCCGCGCTTGGCCTTCTTGACCGCGTAAGCGAGCTGGCGACGACCCCAGTTCTCGATGGTCGTCAGCTTGCCGCCTTCGCGCGCGACTGCCTCGCCCACACGCTGGGCGATCTTCTCTTGGCTGTCCTTGGCGACGTCGGGTCGCAGGACATAGATGGTCTCGTATTCGCGGGCGTGTAGGCCCGCTGCCTGTGTCTGTGCCATTCGATTGTGGTCTCCTTCTGGACCAAGGGCCCCCAGGCGACATGCCGGGGAGCAAGGAGCTGACGTTCGCCCAGTAGGGCTCCGGCCAGGTTCAGCGCGCGGGCCGCTGATTGATACGATTCATCGCCTTCTCGAGCCCGAGGCTCGTCACCAGCGAGACCGCCTCCACGCCGCGCTCGAGCATCGTTTCGACGGCCGAGTGCTCCGAAGAGGCGAAGCCTTGTAGCACGAAATCTGCCGGGTCACCCCGAAAGTCGGGGGGCGGACGGCCGATTCCGAGGCGAATCCGGACGTAGTCTGCGCCGAGCGCTCCCGTTACCGAGCGGACGCCGCGGTTGCCCCCGTCGCCGCCGCCCTTTTTTAGGCGGATTTCCGCGAAAGGCAGGTCGAGCTCGTCGTGCGCCACGATCAGCTCGGAGGGCTTAATCTTGTAGAAGGTGCAAGCTGCCTGAACACTGCGCCCCGAGTCGTTCATGAACGTCTGCGGGCGCAGCAGCAGAAGCTCGTGATCTCCCAGCCGCGCGGGCGCGATCTGGCCATGAAAGCGGTCGCGGAAGGCGGAGTCTGCGACCCCGCACTTCCGCGCCAGCTCGTCGATCAAGCGAAACCCGAGGTTGTGCCGGGTTGCCGCGTAGCGAGGCCCAGGGTTTCCGAGCCCCGCGATCAGCAACATCCGCGCGTCTTTCCGAGCAAGCTAGAGCGACCGGGCTCCGCTCACTTCTTCTCGGGGGTCTTGGCTGCCGCCGGAGCCGCCGCCGCCGCGGCCGGCGCCGCCGTCTCTTCCTCGCGCACGACTTCGTGGACGATGGCGGCCAGCGTCTGCTCGGGCGGCAAGCGCACGGAGACACCTTCGGGCAGCGCGAGATCCTTGGGCGCGACGTGGCCGTCGAGATCGAGGTCCGTCACGTCGTACACGATCTTCACCGGGATGTCGTTCGGCAGCGCGCGGATCGGCAGCTTGCGGAACACCTGGCGCAGCGTGCCGCCCTTGATCACGCCCACCGGCTTGCCGGGGAGCTCGAGCGGCACCTCGACGTCGACCGGTTGATCCAAATGGATCTGCACGAAGTCAGCGTGGAGCAGCTTCCGCGAAACGGGGTGATACTGGTAGTCGCGCAAGAGGACGGTCAACTTGTCCTTACCCTCGACGTCCAGCTCGATGACGGTGTTGCTCCCCCACGCGCTGGCGAACACGGCCTTGAGCGCGTCCGGCGCGACCGCCAGAGATTGCGCCGGCAGCTGCTTGCCGTAAGCGACGGCCGGGATCTTGCCCGTGGCACGCAGACGACTCGCTACACCTTTGCCGCTCTCGGCACGACGGTCGGCACTGACTTTGATCGATTCCATTTCTCTGTCTACCTCTGGTGGTTCAGCGGGGAAACCGCCCACCCACCGCTAAGAGCGCGCTCAAACGAAGAGCGAGCTCACTGAATCACTGTTGTGGATACGCCGGATCGCTTCGCCGAGCAGACGGGCGATCGAGATGTATCGGATCTTCTTGCTGGCGCGGGTCTCCGGCGAGGGCGCGATCGAGTTGGTGACGACCACCTGCTCGAGCGGCGACTCTTCGATGCGCTGCACGGCGGGGCCGCTGAGCACGCCGTGTGTCGCGCAGGCGAACACGCGACGAGCGCCGCCGTTCATCACGGCGCGAGCGGCGTTGCAGAGCGTGCCGGCCGTGTCGATCAGGTCGTCGACGATGATGCAGTCTTTGTCGCGCACGTCGCCGATCAGGTGCATCACCTCGCTGACGTTGGCGCGCTCGCGCCGCTTGTCGATGATGGCCAGCGATGCTCCCAAGCGCTTCGAGTAGGCGCGCGTGCGCTCGACGCCGCCCGCGTCCGGCGACACGAACACGGTGCTTTGATCGAACGAGTGCTGCAGGTAGTCCGAAAGGAACACCGGCAGCGCGTACAGGTGATCGAACGGAATATTGAAGAACCCCTGAATTTGCCCGGCGTGCAGATCGACCGACACCACCCGGTTGACGCCGGCCGCGACCAGCAAATCAGCCACGAGCTTCGAGGTGATGGGCGTGCGAGGCGCGACCTTGCGATCCTGGCGGGCGTAACCGTAATAAGGAATCACGGCCGTTACCGAAGCCGCGGAGGCGCGACGTAGGGCGTCGCACATGATCAGCAGCTCCATCAAGTTGTCGTTCACCGGCGAAGACGTCGGCTGCACGATGTAGACGTCGAGCCCCCGCACGTTCTCGCGGATCTCGCAGAACGTCTCCGCGTCGCTGAAGCGCGATACCCGAACCTCACCCAGCGGCGTGTCGAGGACCTTCGCGATCTCGCTCGCCAACTCCGGATTCGCGTTTCCGGTGAAGATGCAGACTCTCTTGACCGCCAAGGGGACCGTGCGCCTTACCGCTTAACCCCGCGAAAAAACGGCGCTACTTCAGGGCCGGGCCGGGTTTGGGCGGCGGACAACTAGCAGTCGGTCCGAGCCATGTCAACGCTGGGCCCCACCCGCCAGCCGCGTCAGCGGTAGGGATTTCGCAAGTCCACGTCATCGGCCGGCTTTTTGCGTTTGGACTTGCCGCCGGCGGGAGGCGCAGCGCGGCCGGGAGGCCTGGGCGCTGGTGGAACGACGCCCAACGCGCTCGGCGCGGTGGGCGGAGGCAAGGCGCTGGCCTCGTCGCTGGCGGCGGGCGGCGCGGCCGCAGGCACGGCCGACGGCGGCGCGAGCGCTGGGCTCGGCGTTGGAGCCGCGACCGGAGCCGCGGCCGGCGTGGGCCCGACCGAGCGCGCCGAGCGGGTCAGCATGAAGCCGCCGGCGCCGAGCAGCCCGACGAGCAGCGCACCACCGAGCAGCAGCGGGACGCGCGAGCGAGGTCGCTGCTGCTCCGACGCCAGCGAGCCCGAGAGCCCGCTCCGCGACGCTTCGGGGTGTCCCGGAAGCGAAATCGCGGCCGCAGAGACGCTCGACGATGGCACGACCCCAGACGGCAGCTCCGCGGCCAGCGAGGCGGTGGGCTCGCTGTGCGCCAGCCAGGCGCGCACGTTGTCGCGCTGCTGAGCGATCTCCTCGCCCATCACCTCGTTCACGTAGGCGGCCAGCTCTCGCGGCGACGCGACTTTGTCTTTCAGCGCCGCCGCCGCCTCGAGAGCGTCCGCGAAGGCCGCGCAGCTCGGGTAGCGCTTGTCGACGTCGCGATCGAGCGCGCGCATCACCACGCCGCTCACCTCTTTACTGACCTGCGGCGAGACCTGAAAGAGCAGCGGCACCGGCTCGGTGATCACGCGCGACAACGTCGCGGCCTCGTTCTCGGCCTTGAACAAGCGCTTCTGGGCGAGCGCCTCCCAGATCACGATGCCGGCGGAGAAGACGTCGGCGCGGCGATCCAGCTCTTCCGAGCCCGCCGCCTGCTCCGGCGCCATGTAGGCGATCTTGCCCTTGAGCTGGCCGACGCGCGTCGCGGTGAGACGGCTCGCCGCACGCGCCACGCCGAAGTCGGTGATGCGCGCGATGCCGTCCTGACCGACGAGCACGTTTTGCGGCGACACGTCGCGGTGCACGAGGTGCACCGGCTGATTGTGATCGTCGTGGAGCTCGTGGGCAGCGTGCAGCCCCGAGAGCATGTCGATGGCGATGCGCAGCGCGATCGATACGGGCAGCTTCTTGCCCGTGCTGGCGGCGCGCGCCAGGAGCCTCGCCAAGGTGTCACCCTCGACGTACTCCATCACCAGGTAGTAGCCGACCTGGCTCGCCCCCACCTCCAAGATGGGCACCACGTTGGGGTGGTGGATGCGCGCGGCGATGCGCGCCTCGTCGAGGAACATCTCGACGAACTCTTTCTCGCTCGCCAGGTGCGGGTGCAGCCGCTTCATCGCGACGAAGCGCTGGAACCCGCCCATGCCGGTCAGCCGCGCCAGGTACACGGTCGCCATGCCGCCGGAGGCGATCTCGCCCATCAGCTCGTAGCGATCGACGCGCTGTCGGCCGACGCTAGGGTCGAAGAGCTTCGCGGCCACGAACCCCTAGAACCTTCCGACCGCTTGCAGCCCGCCGCCGTCGAGGCTCGCCCACGGAGCCACGCGCACGCCGCGCTGGGCTGATTGCTCGCTCTGGCCGCCGCTCCAGTCGGTAGCGAGAGCGCCGATCAAGATGGTGGCCACGCCGACGCCGGCGGTCACGCCGATCAGCACGTTCGTCCGGCGCTGCTTGCTCAAGCCTTCCTGGTAGAGGTCACACGCCTCGCCCTGGTTACCGCACTCGTTCTTCACGCGATCGGCGCCCGGGTTGTTGACGGTGTCGATGCCGCTCCAAACGGTGACGCCACCGAGCACGGCGGTGACGCCCGCGCCCACGAAGAACACGGCCGGTGACCAACCGGATTTCTTGGCGACGCCCTCGTCACGCTCGGGATTCGTCACGGACGTCGCATAGTCATCCTCGCGAGGCTCTCGGGCGATGTTGCCGGCCGCAGCCACGGCTGGCGCCAAGAAGCTCACCTCGCCCTTGCCGCCCGCTTCCGCGTCGACTTGCTTGGAGTCGCTGCGATTGTCGGACCAACCTGCGCGCACCGTGAGTGAGCCAGGCTGGATGTAGATGGTGCGCTGCGTGTCGGCGGGGCCGTGGATGAGCTTGCCGCCAACCGTGAGCTCGCACGGCTCGTCACAGACCGCGCTCAATTCGTAGAGCTTTTCACCTGCTCGCCTGGTCAGATCGGGAGCGATCTTGAGTAAGTTCTCGTCGGCGGGGTGCCGCTTGAGCGCGAGCGCCATCAGCGTCGCGGCCCGGTCGAGCTCGCCCGCTTTGTCGCGCGCGCGAATCGCCAACTCCAGCGCGGCGGAGCTCGGCGCGTTGCCATCGGCCTTCTCGAATTGCTCGGCCGCCTCGACGAACTCTTCAGCTTTGTACGCCTCGCGCCCCTTGTCGAAGGCTTCCGCTGCCGCGCGAACTTGAGCAGGCGTTGGCTCTGCCGCTTGGGCGTACGCATTCAGGCCAACGCTCATCGATAGCGCCAGCAATGAAATCGAAAGAGCTGCTCTCATTCTTGTGCGGCCTCGCACGAAACCATCACCGCTAAACTACACCGTTAGGGCCCACCGGGCGAGCGCCCCCCGGGTAGCAGTGCACCTTACAGGGCATGTAGAACAATGTAGGCGGGGTGCATACACCACCCCGCCTCGACGTTCGACTGGCTCGGAGACTCGCGCGGGCGCCGGGGCGCCGCTCAGCTCATTTCGACGAGCAGGCGATCGGGTTGCTCGAGGTAACCGATGATTTCCTGCGCGAAGCCCGCGCCGACGTCACCGTCGATGATGCGATGATCGAACGAGAACGAGAGGTTCATCACGTCACCGATCACGATCTGGTCACCCTTGACCACCGGCTTCCGCTTCATGGCGTGCACGCCCATGATGCCAACCTCGGGGTAGTTGATGATCGGCGGAGCCATCAAGCCGCCGAGCTTGCCGAGCGACGAGATGGTGAACGAGGTTCCGCCGAGATCCTCTTTCTGGACCTTACCGGCTTTGGCCGCCGCGCCGAGACGCTCGATCTCTTTGGCGATTTCGACGATGCTCAAGCGATCCGCGTCGCGCAGCGCGCAGACCATCAGGCCCGCGTCGGTCGAGATCGCGATGCCGATGTCGTAGTTGCGGCGGATGACGTGCTCCATCGCCGCCTCGTCGACCACGGAGTTCAAGCGCGGGTGGCGCTTGAGGGCGGCGACCACCGCCTTGACCAAGAACGGCAAGAAGGTCAGCTTCGCGCTCGAGCGCTCGGCGTGCGGCTTGAAGCGATCGCGGAGCGCGATCAGCTCCGCGCAGTTCACCTCATCGATGTAGTGAAAATGGGCGGCGGTGTGCTTCGACCGCGCCATGTTCTCCCAGATGCGCTTGCGCATGCCGCGCACGGGCACACGCTCGTCCGTCGCGCGGGGCGCGGGCCGCGGGGCCTCCGGCAGCGGAGCGGGAGCAGCCGACGGCGCTGCGGGAGCAGCGGCGGGCGCCGGGCGTCCGCCCGCCGACGCGCGCTCGACGTCTTCGCGTGTCACGCGGCCCGCGGAGCCGCTCGGCTGAACCGTCTTCAAGTCGACGCCGAGCTCGCGCGCGAGCTTTCGCGTCGCGGGAGCCGCGAGCGGCTTCTCGCTGAAGTAGTTATCAGCAGCCGGCGCCGGCGCCGACTTCGCCATTCCCGGCAGCGTTTCGCGAAGGTCGCCCACCGCGCTGGCGACGGTCGACTCGCCTTTGGCGGCGGCAGGCGCGGCCGGGGCGGCGGGCGCAGCCGCGGGAGGCGGAGCAGCGGCCGCGTCGTCGCCACCGCCCACGTCGAGCACCACCAGCACTTGGCCGACCGGCACCGTGTCGCCCACCTTGAAGCGAACCTCTGCGACTTTACCCGCCTTCGGCGCGCCGATGGTGACCGTCGCCTTGTCGGTCATCACCTCGACCATCTCCTGGTTCTCGCTGACGCTATCGCCTTCGTTCACGAGCCAGTTGACGATTTCCCCTTCGGCGACGCCCTCACCAATGTCAGGCAGCTTGAACTCGAACTTCGACATCACGAAACTCTCTTTCTAAACAGGGGCAAATGCGGCGCTCAGGCACGAGCGACGTCGAGCAAGGCGGGCAAGATTCGGTGTGACAGCGGCAGGTACTCGCGCTCGAGGGCGTACGGGAACGGCGTGTCGAAGCCCGTAACGCGCACCGGGGCGGCTTCGAGGTGATAGAAGGCGCGCTCGACGACCAGCGCGAGCAGCTCTGCGCCGAACCCGAGCGTGCGCGGCGCTTCGTGCACGACCACGAGTCGTCCGGTTCGTTTGACGCTTTCGAGGATGGTGCTCATGTCCACGGGCCAGAGGGTTCTGAGGTCGATCACCTCGGCTTCGACGCCCTTTTCGGAGGCTTTTGAGGCCGCGTCCAGAGCTTCGTACAGCATGGCGCCGTAGGCCAGCACAGTGACGCTGTTTCCAGGCCGCACCACCCGCGCGCTCTCGAGGGGCACCGTATACGCCCCCTCCGGCACCTCGCCCTTGGCGGCCCGGTACAGCCGCTTGGGCTCGAAGAAAATCACCGGATCCGGGTCGGCCAAGCTGGCCAGGAGCAGGCCCTTGGCGTCATACGGGGTGGAAGGACACACCACCTTCAGCCCGGGGACGTGAATGAACGCCGACTCGGGGTGCTGCGAATGGTAGTGGCCGCCCTTGATGCCTCCACCCACCGGGGTGCGGATGACGACCTTGCACGAGTGGTCGCCGCCGGAGCGGTAGCGGTACTTGGCCAGCTCGTTCACGATCTGGTCGTACGCGGGCCAGATGAAGTCTGCGAACTGGATTTCGCAGATCGGCTTCATGCCGTACAGGCCCATGCCGACCGCGCAGCCGACGATGCCGTTCTCACTCAGCGGGGTGTCGATGACGCGCTCGTCGCCGAACTCGTCGAACAGGCCCTGCGTGACGCGAAACACGCCCCCCACCTTCCCGACATCCTCGCCCAGCACCACCACGTTCGCGTCCGCGCGCATCGCCACGCGCAGCGCGTCGTTGATCGCCTGAACCATATTCATCTGCGGCATCGTCTAACTCTTGTTGCTGACGGGTAAGGTCATCGCGGGGGCGAGATTTAACAGGGAGGCGGGGTGGCGTGGAGACGCCGAGTTCTTGGGGGCTGCGCCTTGCCTCTGCGCCTGCCTGTGAAGAAACCTCAGGCGACCTGCCGCTTCGACCAGGAAAACCACAGGGACCCTCAGTGGGCGGCAGGAGCGCGGGGGCCGGAGAGGAGCTGCTGACGTTGCTCGGCGAGGTGCCAGGGCGGAGACTCGTACACGTCCTCGAACATCGACTCGAGCGGCGGTACGGGCGTGCGCTCGGCGATGGTGACCGCCTCGCGGAAGCGCGCGTCGACCTCGGTGGCGAGCGCCCGCTCACGGTCTTCGTCCCAGGCTTTGCGCTTGGTGAGGTAGTCGCGGGTGCGCTCGATCGGATCGCGCCCCGCCCAGGCCTCCACGGCGTCCGCGCCGCGATAGGCCTTGGGGTCGTCGTTCGTCGAGTGACCACCCATGCGGTAGGTGATGGCTTCGATCAGGGTCGGCCCCTCCCCTCGCTCCCCTCGCTCGCGCGCCCGGCGCGTCACGCTGACGACGGCGAAGATGTCGTTGCCGTCGACGCGGACGCCGGGAATACCGTAAGCGGCCGCCTTCTCCGCGAATGTCTTGGTGGCGGTCTGACGTTCGACGGGCACGCTGATGGCCCAGCCGTTGTTGCGACAGAGCAGCACGCACGGCACCTTGAACACGCCCGCGAAGTTCACGCCGCTGTGAAAGTCCGACGACGAGGTCGCGCCATCGCCGAAATACACGAGCGCGGACTTGTTCTCTTGCTTGATCTTGGCCGCCCACGCGAAGCCCACGGCCTGCGTGATTTGCGTACCGACGGGCGAGCTGATCGAGCACCAGCCCACCTCGCGACACGTGGTGTGGTTCGGCATCTGCCGCCCCAGCACGGTGTCGTTGGCGTTACCGAACATGTTGTCGATGAACTTCTGCAGCGGCAGCCCCCGCATCAGCGCCGCGCCGAACTCGCGGTAGCAGGGGAACAAGAAGTCTTGCGGCTGCATCGCGAACGCGGAGCCCAAGATCGACGCCTCTTCGCCGAGCGAGCCGACGTGAAAGCCGATGCGTCCTTGGCGCTGCAGCATGACGAGGCGCTCATCCATCTGGCGCGTCATCACCATGTGGCGATACAGGTGCACCACTTCATCGTCCGTCAGCCCCGGATCGTGAGCAGGATCGAGCGTACCGTCGGGCCGGAGGGCGCTGACGATTTCGCCGCTGGGCGGAACTTGGCTAACAGTCGGGAGCTTGGGGTTCATGGGAGCGAGACGGAGCTACTCGGCGAGGACGCTGCCGGCTTCCTGGATGGCGGCGTCGACGGCGTTCGAATCCAACTTGAGCTCGGCGGCGAGCTTGCCCAACACTTGGCGCTCGACCTCGCTGACGCCGCCCGAGACGTACGCCAGCAGCGAGGCGATGCGCAGGACCTCGCGCGCCTGGTCTTCCCGCACGATGCTGCGTGACACCATCTGCAAGCGCTTCTGGAGGCCGTCTTCTGCCAGCTGATCGGTGAGATCGGCGAGCAGAGCCGAGACTTGGCGTTCGACCACGAAGCCGCGGCACGCGGTGACGACGACGTGCTGAAAGGCCGACCGCTCGGTGGCGTCGAAATCACCGTCGGCGTCCGCCACGAGGTAGGCGGCCTCCACCACGGACTCGAACAAGCGCGCGGCCTCGGGGTCGAAGCCGGTGGGCTGCGTGACTTCTTCACCACTCGACTTCCAGCCGTAGGAGGCGGCCGCGATGGTGAGGATCGAGCCCTTGTTGGTGCCCGTGGCGTACGACGGCGCCTTGCTGAGTTGAGTCGCAACCTTACTGAGAAGGCTTTCGTCCGGAACCGACATGGGCTGGTAGACCTAGTGGTAGAACCAGTTGTGATGCTAGTTCCACCGCGCCCATTTCGCGAGCCATTTCGTGCGGCGACGGTCGACGCGCGCGTCACCCGTCCCGTCGATCGCTACTGGCGGCGCACGAGGGAGGAGGCGGGGATGAGGGGTTGGCCGTCGGGTAGGTCGGGGAGCGCGCGCTCGGGAGCCGCGGTCGGGTTCAGCTGCGCCGCCACGAAGCCTTCCGCGGCGTGGTAGCTCGAGCGAACGAGCGGGCCCGCGGCGACGAACGCGAAGCCAAGCGACTTCGCCTCGCGCTCGTACATCGAAAACGTCTCGGGCTCGACGTAGCGCATCACGGGCGCGTGCTTCGGAGTCGGCCGCAGGTATTGCCCGAGGGTCACGATGTCGACGCCGGCCTTGCGCAGGTCAGCCATCGTCTCGACCACTTCCTCGTCCGTTTCACCGATGCCGACCATGATCGAGCTCTTGACGTAGCGACCGCTGGCCCGCTCTTTGGCGTAGCGCAGCACGTCGAGCGACAGGTCGTAGTCGCAGCGCGCATCGCGGATCTTCGGCGTCAGGCGGCGGCTCACTTCGATGTTGTGCGCGAAGACGTCGGGCGCAGAACCGAACAGGCTATCGAGGTCGCGCTTGCGCCCGCCGAAGTCACCTACGAGGGCTTCGATGATCAGCTCCGGGCAGCGCTCGCGCAGCTCGGAGATGGTCTGCGCCACGTGCGCGGCGCCGCCGTCGAGCAGGTCGTCACGGTCGACCATGGTGAGCACGACGTAGCGCAGGGCAAGCTTTTCGATCGCGCGCGCGACGTGCAGCGGCTCGCGCGGATCCACCGCGCCCCCGGGCTGCCCGGTCGTCACCGCGCAAAAGCGGCAACCGCGCGTGCAGGTGTGCCCCAGCACCATGATGGTCGCCGTGCCCGCGCTCCAGCACTCGCCCACGTTCGGGCAACGTGCCTCTTCGCACACGGTGTTCAGATCGAGGCCGCGCAGCGTTTGCTTGATGCGCGCGTAGTTGTCGCCGCCGGGCGCGCGCACCTTCAGCCACGGGGGCTTCGGCTCTCGGAGCGGCAGGGGCGCGCTCATCAAGACTCCGCGATCAGCTTGTTCAGGAGCTCGTTCACGAGCTTCGGATCGGCCGAGCCCGCGGTCTCCTTCATCACCTGACCGACGAGGAAGCCGATCACGCCCTTCTTGCCTGCTTTGACGCTCGCCACTTGGTCCGGGAAGGCTGACACGACCTTCTTCACCGCGCTCTCGATGGCGCCGCTGTCCGAGACGACCTTCAGGCCCTTCGCTTTGACGATTTCCGAAGGAGATTTCGAGGGATCGGCTTCGTGGGCCGACAGCACCTCTTTGGCTTGCTTGCCGCTGATCTGCCCCGATTCGACCAAACTGAGCAGGTCGCGCGTGGCCTTCACCTGAATGGTGAACTCGGCGTCGAGGCCGTGCGTCTTCGCGCCGCGCAGCACGTCGTTCGCGACGAAGTTGGCAACCTTGATCGGGTCCTTGAAGCCCTGGCGAGCCTCCTCGAAGTAGCGCGCATAAGCGGGGTGCGCGCTGAGCGTGACCGCCGTGGGCAGCGGCAAGCCGAGCTCGCTCGTCCAGCGGGCGCGCAGGTGCGCGGGCGACTCCGGCATCGCGCCCTTGGCTTTGGCGAGCAGCGCGTCGCTGATCACCAGCGGCGGCAGATCCGGCTCCGGGAAGTAGCGGTAGTCGTGCGCGTCTTCCTTGGAGCGCAGCGTCGCGGTTTGTCCGGTGTCGGGATCGAAGCTGCGCGTTTCCTGGCTGATCTTGCCGCCCGCATCCAAGATCGCGGTCTGGCGCGCGACCTCGGCGTCGATGGCGCGCTGCACGTAGCGGAACGAGTTGATGTTCTTCAGCTCGCAGCGGGTGCCGAACTTCTCCGAGCCCTTCGGGCGGATCGAGACGTTCGCGTCACAGCGGAAGCTCCCCTCCTCCAGGTTGCCGTCGTTGACGCCGGTGAAGACCAGCAGATCACGCAGCGCGCGCAGGTACGCGGCGGCCTCCGCGCTAGAGCGCAGATCGGGCTCGCCCACGATTTCGCAGAGCGGCACGCCCGCCCGGTTCAGATCGACGACCGAGTCGCCCCCGACGCCGTGCAGGTTCTTGCCCGCGTCTTCTTCCATGTGGGCGCGCGTGATCCCGACCCGCTTGGTGCGGCCGTCGACGTCGATGTCGAGGTGGCCCTGGGTGGAGAACGGCTCCTCGAACTGGCTGATCTGGTAGCCCTTGGGCAAGTCCGGATAGAAGTAGTTCTTGCGCGCGAAGATGCTGCTCTGGTGCACCGTGCAGCCGAGCGCGAGCGCCGTCTTCACGGCCATCTCCACCGCTTCGCCGTTGATCACCGGCAGTGATCCGGGCAGGCCCAAGCACACCGGGCACACGTTGGTGTTCGGCGGCTGCCCGAAATTCGTGCTGCAACCACAGAAGAGCTTCGTCTTCGTCAGCAGCTGCGCGTGAACCTCTAGGCCTATAACGACTTCGTAATCAGTCACTGCCCCGCACTATAGCAGCCTGATAACGGACCCAGATTTTTTTACGGGACTCTCGTCACGAACCAGCACACGGAAGCGCAGCGCCCTCCCCCTTTCCACTCTTCCTGTCGAAGAGCCTGGGGACTTCGGGCGCCGCTACGAAGGCTCAGTGTCCGTGGTGGCGGTCGATGCCGGGGTGGGTCGATTCGCCGGGCTCGTGCCGAGGGTTGGCCGTGGCGTGGGAGCCGTCGCGGCCCGGGAACGCCATCAAGAGATCGCGCTCGAAGATGAACTGGTCGCGAGAGTCGTAAGGGGCGGCGTGCATGCCGGTATCCATACGGATCGCGTCGCAGGGGCAGGCTTCCACGCAGAAGCCGCAGAACACGCAGCGCAGCTCGTCGATCACGAAGCGCTTCGGGAAGCGCTCGTAGCCGCGCTTCGCGTCACCCTCGGGGTACTCGGCGGCTTCGATGTGGATGCACTGCGCCGGGCACGCCGTCGAGCAGCACAAGCAGGCCACGCAGCGCGGCGAGCCGTCGTCGCGGTGCGTGAGGCGATGGAGCCCGCGAAAGCGCGTCGGATAAGGACGCCGCTGCTCCGGATAGCTGATGGTGTTGATGCCGTCTTCGATCGCTTCCAGCACCGGGTCATTGGTCTGACCGAGCACCATGTCCTTCGTGTTCTGGAAGAAGTGCTTCATCGTGATCGCTAGACCCTTGGCGATCTCGGGCACGTAGGTTTGGACGCCCGCGCCGCGACCGGGGCGCGCGATAGGCGCGCCGGTGACGTTGCGCGGCCCGAGGCCTTTGCTGCTTTCAGTCATGCTCCCATCCGAAGGGTACGAGTGCCGCCGACCTCGGCCGCGTATTGAGCGGAGGTCGTCGCCAGAACTTGGTTGCGCTTGCGCGGAGTGCACATGAACACCGCGAACCAGACCACGAGGCCGAGCCCGCCGACCGCCAACAGCACGTTGCAGAGGTTGGCGAGCGAGCCCATCACCCGCTCCACGGCGGGGCCACCCGTGCGGATGGCCATCACCACGAAGCCCGTGAACAGGATGTTGGCGAGCGACGCCGGGAGCAGCTTGCGCCAGCCGAGCCGCATCAGCTGGTCGTAGCGGAAGCGCGGCAGCGTCCAGCGGATGGTGAGCTGTAGCCAGCACAGCACGATGGTCTTCAAGATGAAGCCGAGGGCGCCCAGGGCGACGATCGCTCCGTGCGGCAAGGCCGCGCTGAACAGCTCGCTGCCGAAGGCCGTCACGTGAATGCCGTCGCGGAACACGAACGGCAAGCTCCAGCCGCCGAGGAAGACCGCCGCCATCAAGGCGCTGGCGGTCACGACCGCGATGTACTCGGCGAAGAAGAACATCGCGAACTTCATGCCCGCGTACTCGGTGAAGTAGCCGGCGACGATCTCGCTCTCACCCTCGGGGATGTCGAACGGGATGCGCTTCGACTCGGCCACCGCCGCCGCGAAGAACAGCACGAAGGCCAGCGGCTGAGCGAAGATGCCCCAGGTGTTCTCCTGCTGCCACAGGATCATCTTGTCGACCTGCAGCGTGCCGTACACCATGATCATGCCGATGAGCGTCAGGCCCATCGTGACCTCGTAAGACACCATCTGCCCGGCCGCGCGCAGGCCGCCCAGCAAGCTGTACTTGTTGTCGCTCGCCCAGCCCGCCAGCGCGGCGCCGACGATGCCGGTGCCGCCGATGGCGAAGAAGTAGAGCAGGCCGACGTTCAGATCGATCGCCTGAATCTTCAGCGCGCCCTCGGAGCAGACGCCGACGCGGGGGACGGACGCCGCCAGCTGGCTCAGCTGGATCTTGCCGTCGATGGTGCCGAAGCACAGCGTGTCCGCGAAGGGCACGCAGGCGAGCACGACCAAGGCCGGAAAGAACGAGATGAACGGCGCCAGGTTGAACAGGAACTTGTCCGCGTTCGGCGGGACGAAGTCTTCCTTGAACAGCGTCTTCAGGCCGTCGGCGGCGGGGTGCAGCAGGCCCGCCAGGCGCAGCCCGATGCGCTTCTCGTTGCGGATCACGAACGCCGCGTAACCGGCGCCGGCCAGCGCGGCGAAGGCGAACAGGGCCGGCCCCGCCGTCGAGGTGATGCTGACGAAGGTTTGACCCGCCGCGCCGCCGCGCAGCGTGAAGGAGGCGAAGAACAGCGCGACGTGCGCGACCAAGCCCCCGAAGAAGATGTAGCGCGGCTCGCCCAGCGTCTGGATCCAGAGGTCGAAGCTGTTGCGAGCGCCGCGCGACTTCACCTTGGAGGCGATGACGCAGCCGGTGAGCCAGAGCAGCAGCACCGCCAGCTGGCTGAAGAGCAGGCCGCGCTGTTCGAGGGCCGCGCCTTCCACGTCGTTCGTGTGCACGTAGGCGAGCGTGCCCGCCGCCAGCAGCAGCGCCGGACCGAGCGCGAGGCCCTGCGCGATGAACGTCGGGATCCAGGCGACAGCGCGGTTCGGCCCGACGCGATCTTGGATCATCGAGCCCTGGCGTCGGTCGACCCAGGTGAGCACCACGGCCAGGTTCATGGCGAACATGGCCACGGCGAAGCCGATGGCCACGAACTTGATGGCGAAAAGGGCGATGTCGTTCATGTCACTCGCCTCCCGGCGGCGGAGCGCTCGGCGCGACCACGGGAGCTTCGGCGGCTCGGCTCGAAGCGCGCAGCTCCGAGGCCTTCTTCCAAGGCAGAGTCAGGTTGAGTTGCTTGGCCAAGTCCTGCACCCACTTGAAGGCAGGACGCGACTGGCCTTGCGGAATGATCGCGCGGTCACTCTCTTGCCAAACGCCGAGGCGGTTGACGAACGTGCCATCGGCCTCCGCCCAACTGCTGGCCGGAAGCACCACCGCGGCGGCGGCCGCGATCGGCCCCTCGTGAGTGGAGATGGCGACGAACGCCTTCACGTCCTTCAGCGCGGCGGCGTCGGTCGGGCTCCCGATCTGGGAGCCGAGCGCGAGCAGCGCCGCGACTTTGCCTTCCTTGATGGCCGCGAGCAGATCCGTCAGGGGCTTGGCCCGACCGCCCGAGAGCGCCAGCACGCCGGCCACGTTCGGGTTCTTGTCCTCGGACATCAAGATGTCGTCGCCCTTACCGGGGGGGCGACCGGTGTAGAAGATTTGCAGCGCGCCGACCGCCTTACCCAGATCGAGCAGGGCCTGGTTGTCTTCGTTGGAGTGCTGCGCGCTGAGCAGGATCGCCGTCTTCTGCGGCGATGCGGACCTCAAGATTTCGGCCGCCTTCTCGAGCGCGCTCGCGTCCGTGACGCCCTCGCCCTTGATGCGGGCCTCGAGCACGCGATCTTTGTGGATGCGCTGGTAATCCAGCATGCCCTCGTCGCACATCCAGTACTTGTTCACGGCCAGGTTCTCGCGCGGGCGATAGCGATAAACCTTCTGATTGCGCGGGTCGAAGTCGCTGAAGCTGCTGCAGCCCGTGGCGCAGCCGACGCAGGTGGTGCGCGCCGAGCGCAGGAACCAGACGCGCGCCTTGAAGCGGAAGTCGCTCGACGTGAGCGCGCCGACCGGGCACACGTACTCGGTCATCAACGTGTAGTTGTGATCGAGCTGACGACCCGGGGCGACCGTGATCTCGTTCAAGTTGCCGCGCTCACGCATGCTGAGCACCGGATCCTTGGCGAGCTCGGCCGAGACGCGCACGCAGCGCGTGCACATGATGCAGCGCTCCGCGTCGTAGACGATGGTCGGGCCGAACACGACACCCTTGGGCTTGTGGATCGGCTCGTCGCGCATGCGCTTCTTCGACGCTTGGTGCTCGAGCCAATAGTCTTGCAGGCGGCACTCGCCGGCCTGATCGCAGATCGGGCAGTCGACGGGGTGGTTCAGCAGCAGCAGCTCTTGCACCGCCGAGCGCGCCTTCACGGCGTGCTCGCTGGTTTGGCTCTTGACCACCATGCCGTCGGCAGCCGCTTGCTGGCAGGCGGGCTGCAGCTTCGGCTTCTTCTGCGGGACGTAGGTTTGGTGCAGGTCATCCCACTGCAGGACGTCGAGCAACATCGCCGGGCGACCGGGCGGAGGCATCACCTCGACCAGACACATGCGGCAGTTGGCCGCCACCGACAGGCCCGGATGCCAGCAGTAGTGCGGCACGTCCACGCCCACGCGGTGCGCGGCGCGGATGATCGTGTCGCCCGGCTCGAAGGGGATTTCTCTATCGTCTAGTTTGAAGCTCGGCATGGTATTTCGGACGTCACGACCTCAGCGGTCGCACTCTCCACCGATCATGTTCAGCGAGCCGAAGCTCGGCACGACGTCGGCCATCATCTGACCCGTGATCACGCGCTCGAGACCGGCGGTGACCAAGAAGCACGGCGGGCGGATGCGCACGCGGAACGGCGTACCGCTGCCGTCGCTCACCAGGTAGAAGCCGAGCTCACCGTTGCCGGCCTCGGTGTACGAGTACACCTCGCCCGCGGGCAGCTTCAGCCCTTCCATCACGATCTTGAAGTGCTGAATCGTGCCCTCGATCGTATTGTAGACCTCTTCCTTGGGGGGCAAGATGATCCGCGGATCGTCGACGTTGACGGGGCCGCTGTCGGGCATCCGCGCCAGGCACTGATCGATGATGCGCGCGCTCTGCCGCATCTCGGCGATGCGCACCATGAAGCGATCGAACGAGTCGCTGGTGCTGCCGACGGGCACGTCGAACTCGACCTCGTCGTACTTCAGGTACGGGTGAGCCTTGCGCACGTCGTAGGGCACGCCCGCGGCGCGCAGGCACGGGCCCGTCCAACCCAGGGAGATGGCGTCGGCGGCGCTGATCACGCCCACGTTCTCGAGGCGATCGAGGAAGATGCGGTTGCCGAGCAGCAAGCGCTCGACCTCGTCGAGCACGTGCAAGATGTGCTTGGTCACCGCGCGCACGTGATCTTTGAAGCCGTCGGTGGGCGGAGCGGCCATCCCGCCGATGCGACCGAAGCTGTGCGTCATGCGCGCGCCGGTCTCCTCCTCCATCACCTCCCACACCATCTCGCGGCACTTGATCATCCACAAGAACGGCGTGAACGCACCGAGCTCCATGGCCATGGCGCCGTCGCACGTGAGGTGATCCGACATGCGGGCCAGCTCGCCCAGGATCATGCGGTACCACTGGCAGCGCTCGGGCACGGTGACGCCGAGCATCTTCTCGCCCGCCAGCGCGAAGCCGACGTTGTTGAGCATCGGCGAGACGTAGTTCAGGCGATCGGCGTACGGAAACACCTGGGTCCAGGTGCCGCGCTCGCACATCTTCTCGAAGCCGCGGTGCAGGTAGCCAACTTGAACGTCGCAGCGCTCGATGATTTCGCCCGAGAGCTCCATCACGATGCGCACGGTGCCGTGCATGGCCGGGTGCGCCGGACCGACGTTGAGCAGCATCGGCTCGGTCGGCAGCTCGAGCTCGGATTCGTCGAGGTCTTGATCGAGAGGTTCCATGGCTCAGTTGTCCAGGGGGGAAATGACTCGCGGGCGCGGCGGCAGATCGTCGTCCTCACCCACGATGCCGAACTTGTGCGTTTGACGGCCGAACGACATGCCCTCATCGGGGCCGAAGGGGGCCACCTTTTCGATGTTGGGAACGTCGCGATACTCCAGCAGCGGCTGGATCCTCTCCGCCGGGTAGTCTTTGCGCAGCGGGTACCCCTCGAACTCGGGGTAGAGCAAGATGCGGCGCAGGTCAGGGTGGCCGAGGAACTTCACGCCCAACATGTCGAAGCACTCGCGCTCGAGCCAGTTGGCGCTGCCCCACAGCTCGGTCAGTGAATCGAGCTCGACGGTCTCGCCGTCGCGGTCACCGACCCGCGCCTTGATGCGCAGACGATGGCCGCGTGAGAGCGAGTAGAGGTGCGCGACGACCTCGAAGCGCGGCTCACGATCGGGAAAGTCGACAGCCGTGAGATCCATCAGCATGGCCATGTCGCTCTGCGGGTTCTCCTTCAAGAACCGCGCGACTTCCTTCCAGCGGCCGGGCGCCAGCACCAGCGTGTCGTCACCGAGCTGCGAGTGGCTCTCCAGCACGGCGTCGGGGAAATTGCTCCGGACGAGCTCGATCAGCGCTTTGCTCATGGCTCAGACCGCCGAGGTGCGCGAGCGGCGCAGTTGGACGAGCGCGGTGTCGGGCGCCTGCACCGGATCGATGCGCGGCTTGACGATGCCCGGCGTGCGATCGCCGCGTTGGATCTTGTCTTGCAGCAGCATCAAGCCGTCGAGCACGGCCTCGGGGCGCGGCGGACAGCCCGGCACGTACACGTCGCACGGGATGATCTTGTCGATGCCCGCCACGCACGCGTAGTTGTCGTAAAACCCGCCGGAAGAGGCGCACGTGCCGAACGCGAGCACCCACTTGGGCTCGGCCATCTGCTCGTAGATGCGCTTCAAGATCGGCGCCTGCCGCTGCACGATGGTGCCGACGACCCACAGCAGATCGCTCTGGCGCGGTGAGAACCGCGGAGCTTCCGAGCCGAAGCGCGAGAAGTCGTAGCGAGGGCTGGAGACGGCCATGAACTCCATGCCGCAGCACGCGGTCACGAACGGGTTCATGAACAGCGAGTACTTCTGCGCCCACGCCAACAGGGCTTCGAATTTCGTGGTCGCAAATCCAGATTGCTGACCAGGCTCGAGGATCGAGGTCGTGGTCGGCTTCAGCTCTCCCATTCGAGGGCTCCTTTTTTCCAGCAGTACGCGAGCGCGACGATCAGCGCCGTGATGAACGAGAACATGGTCAAGAAGCCGAACCAGCCGAGCCCCTTGAAGAGCGTGGCCCATGGATACATGAAGACCACCTCGATATCGAAGACCACGAAGAGGATCGCGGTGAGGTAGAACTTCACGTTCATCTTCACGTCGCGCGCGCCCGGAGTGTCGTTACCGCACTCGAAGGGCATCTGCTTTTCGGGCGTCGGGTTCTTGGGACCGACGAAGTGCCCGCCAGCAAACATCACGGTGCAGATCACCGCGACGATGGCGAACATGATGAACATCGGGGCGTACAGCTCGAGCATCGACTTTCGACTCGCTCTTTCAGGCGCCGTGACCCGCGCAAATCGCGGAAATCACAGGTCCGGCGGACGCTATAGTGCCGGCCCTAGAGCCCTGTCAATGCGAGCAGCCCGCCCGCCCTGATTTGGCCGGATTCCCCAATCCTTTCAGCCACAACGGCGCGCCCCATCGCCCGCCCCTCCGCGGTCCGTACGAGTGCTCCCGAGCCCGCTCAGAGATGGGGCACACTGGGAGCAGGCGGCACGGGGGCCACCGTCGGGCACGGGGCACGTGTGCGGTCTCGAGTGACGGACGAGCGATTTAGGCCCGGCGCTCGGTCGCGGCCTGGAAGGCCGTCAGTGCCGGCCCGAGGGCCTCTCTGACGGTTTCGAGGACTGAAGCGACCGACTCGGCGCTAGCCCCGGCGGCGCGGGCTTCTACCGTAGCGGCATAAGCGGCGAGGAAGCGGCCGCGCGTGGCCAGCGCCTGGGCCAGCAGCGGCCAGACGTGATCGCCGGGGGAGCCCAAGTTCGCGGCGCGACGCAGCGGGCCGATCGCCTCCCCCGCCCGTCCGTCGCCCAGCATGGCCGAGCCCAAGCGGAAGTAGATGTCGGAGGCGACCGGGCCGTCGCCCGCGTACTGCACGCCGAGCCGCAGCACCTCCTCGCCCTTGCCGATCTCGCCGAGCACGATGCACGCGCTGCCGAGCAAGCCGAGCGCGCGCGCGATGAGGCCGCGCGTCTCGACGTTGAGCATCTGCCCCTCGGGCGTCCGCAAGAAGATGGCGAGCGGCGCCGGCCAAGCGCCGAGCAGCTCGAGGATGCGGACGTGATCGCCCCGCTCGGCGGCCTGCTCGGCCTCGGCCACGCGCGAAAGCTCGATGGCGCCG
The DNA here is from genome assembly GCA_023431345.1 of Pseudomonadota bacterium. Classification (GTDB taxonomy): domain Bacteria; phylum Myxococcota_A; class Polyangia; order Polyangiales; family Polyangiaceae; genus PMG-095. Next base: position 43,142 of record JAEYWK010000056.1, on the reverse strand, counting down.
CGAGCCTGCGGCCGCGTCACTCGCTCGAGCTCCTCTCGTACGTGCGCGCGCATCCGCGCTCGAAACGCGCTCAGCAGGTAAGACTCTTCCACGCCGTCGTGGAGCAAGCGCAGGCGCGAGCCTTCGGGCTCGACCGTCAGCTCGCGCAGCTGGTAGCCGTAAAGAGGAGCTAGCAGCAGGTAGCGCACCCCCACGTGGAGCTGCACCGCCTCGAGGTCGGTCACTCGCTTGGGCGCCTCGGCGATGGGCTCTTCGGTGATGAGGGCCGCCACCAGCCGCTTGCGAAAATCGGCCAGCGAGAGGCGCTGGGCGTCCGCCTCCGAGACTTCGGCCGTGTCCGGGCCGACCACGAAATCGACCAGCGTGTTGTCGGCGTTGCGGCGGTCGACCGTGAGCGACGTGATGCGCGCCCCCGTGATCATCGCGAACGCGAAGAAACGCGGCCCCACGATGTCGCACAGGGCTTGAAAGCTGCCGATGCCCTCGCCAATGCGTTCGAACCACCCATCGGTGCGGATCGAGTCGAGGGATACGACGAGCGGCGCTGGCATTACCGAAGATCGGGTAAGCTTCGAGTCTGTCACGAAAACCGCTTCAGAAACAAGCGCTTGGCAAAGCGCGCGCGGGCCAGTCCGCCCCCGCGGTCTCGCCCGCCGACCCGGCTACCGAAAAGCCTCGGGCTTTCGCGCCCGCCGGCGCCTCGAGCGCCCTTCAGACCCATCTGATCGATTGGTACGAAAGCCGGAAGCGGGACCTTCCCTGGCGCAAGACGCGCGACCCGTATGCCATCTGGGTGAGCGAGGTCATGCTGCAGCAGACGCAGGTCAAGACCGTGCTCGGCTACTACGAGCGCTGGATGCAGCGCTTTCCGACGGTGGAAGCCCTCGCCCAGGCCGCCGACGACGACGTGCTGCACGCCTGGCAGGGCCTCGGGTACTACTCCCGCGCCCGCCGGCTGCTCGCGGGGGCGCGCGCCGTGTCCGAGCGGCACGCCGGCCAGCTCCCGACCACGGTCGAGGCGTTGCTCGCGCTGCCCGGCATCGGCCCCTACTCGGCGGGCGCCATCGCCAGCATCGCCTTTGGTTTGCCGGAGCCGATCGTCGACGGCAACGTGGTGCGCGTGCTGTCGCGGCTGTTCGCGCTGCGCGGCGATCCCGCCAAGGCACCCCTGAAGCAGCGGTTGTGGCAGCTGGCGCGCGAGCTCGTGCCCGCGGATCGCCCCTCGGAGTTCAACCAGAGCCTGATGGAGCTCGGCGCGACCCTTTGCACGCCGACCTCCCCCCGCTGCCCGGAGTGCCCCGTAGCCGCGCGCTGCGCGGCCCTCGCCCAAGGCATCGAGCGCGACCTGCCCGAGCTCGCCAAACGCCAGGCGCCAACGCCCGTGGCGACGACGGCCGCCTACGTCAGGAAAGGGGATCGCGTGCTGCTGCTCCAGCTCCCCGCCAACGCGCCGCGTTGGGCCGGGCTCTGGGTGCTGCCGTTCGTGGAGCAAGGTAGCCGCGAAACGCCGCTCGTCGCGGCGACGCGCGCGCTGGCGGAGCATGGCCTGCGAGGCTCCGCCACGTCGGTGCTCCGGGAAGCGCGCCACACCATCACGCGCTTCCGCATCACGCTCAGCGTCGTCGGCTGCACGCTGCCCCCGCGCACCCGCGCGACGCTCTTCGACCGCCAAGAGGTCGCTCAGCTCGCGCTACCCGCCATCCACGCCAAGGTCACCAGCGCGCTCTGGTAGCGCCCCCAGATTGTTTCACAGGAAGGTAAAAAGGACAGAAGGTTTGCGGGTCGCGCGACGCCCCGGTCAGCCCTCCCCCCATCTCTGGCCCTTCTGCCCTTCTGATCTTCCTGTGAAAAATCTCGAGCCGCTCAGCGTCGTGGAAGGCCGAAACGGCGACGGCCCCAGGGTCGCCGAACGGGACCTGGGGCCGCTACGGGAGTGCTGCAGAGAGGGCTGCGGAGGTGCGCAGCCCCCTCGCGACCTCACACCTTCATCGGGTCGAGCTTGTCGGGGTCGATGCCGAGCTTCTTGATCGCGGCCGCGACCTCGCCGGCGCTGAGCTTGCCGTCGAGGCGCAGGCCGTGGAGGGCGCCGAGCACGATGCTCTCGGCGTCGACCTCGAAGTGACGGCGCAGCGCCTCGCGCGTGTCGCTCATGCCGAAGCCGTCGGTGCCGAGCGGCACGAAGGTGCCGGGGATGAAGCGCGCGACCGAGTCAGGGGTGTGCTTGATGTAGTCGCTGGCGGCGATGAAGGGCCCCTCGGACGCCGACAGCACCTGCGTGATGTAGGGCACCTGCGCGGGGGCCTCGGGGTGCAGGCGCGAGTAGCGCTCGCAAGCCGACGCCTCGTTGCGCAGCTGCTGGTAGCTGGTGACGCCCCAGATGTCCGCGGAAACGCCGAACTCTTTCAGCATTTCTTGGGCTTTGAGCACCTGCATCATGATGCAGGAGGAGCCGAGCAGCTGGACATGCTTGCCTAGCTTTTCATCAGCAGACTTGAACTTGTAGATACCTTTGAGGATGCCGGGCTTGGCCCCCTCCGGCATCGGCGGCATCGGGTAGTCTTCGTTCTGCAGCGTGATGTAGTAGTAGATGGCCTCGTTCTTCTCGTACATGCGGTGCAGGCCGTCTTCGATGATGGCCGCGAGCTCGTACGCGAACGACACGTCGTAGGCGACGCAGTTGGGTACCGTCATCGCGATGTGATGGCTGTGGCCGTCTTCGTGCTGCAGGCCTTCACCGTTCAGGGTGGTGCGGCCGGCGGTGGCGCCGAGGATGAAGCCGCGCGCCATTTGATCGCCGGCGGCCCAGAACTGGTCGCCGGTGCGCTGGAACCCGAACATCGAATAGAAGATGTAAAACGGGATCATCGGCTGGCCGTGCGTCGCGCCGGAGGTCGCGGCCGCGATGAACGACGCCATCGAGCCCGCTTCGGTGATGCCCTCTTCGAGCACCTGGCCGTCTTGCGCCTCGCGGTAGTAGAGCAGCTTGCCCTTGTCGATCGGCGTGTAGAGCTGCCCCTTGGGCGCGTAGATGCCGACCTGGCTGAACAGGGCGTCCATACCGAAGGTGCGCGCTTCGTCGGGGACGATGGGCACGATGCGCTTGCCGATCTTCTTGTCGCGCAGGAGCTTGGCGAGCAAGCGCGAGAAGACCATCGTGGTCGACGCTTCGCCCTTGGCCATGCCCTTGAAGAACTCGTCGAACACCTCGCCGCCCGGGATCTCGACCTTGACGTCGACCTGGGTGCGACGCTTCGGCACGAAGCCGCCGAGCGCGCGGCGCCGCTCGAGCACGTACTCGACCTCCGGGCTCTTGGCGCCGGGGTGATAGAACGGCGGTAGCTTCTCGAGCTGCTCGTCGCTCACCGGCAGCTCCAAGACGTCACGGAACGCCTTGAGCTCGTTCTGGTCCATCTTCTTCTTCTGGTGCGTGACGTTCGAGCCCTCGAAGCCCTCGCCCAGCATCCAGCCCTTGACGGTGTGCGCCAGCACGACGGTGGGGCGGCCGTCGTTGAAGGTGGTGGCGCGCTGGTAGGCGGCGAACACCTTGCGGCTGGAGTGGCCGCCGCGCTGCAGACGCCCGACCTCTTCGTCGGTCAGGTCTTTCACGAGCTCGAGCATGCGCGGGTCGAGCGCGAAGAACTGCTCGCGCACCACGTCGCCGGTGGCGGTCGTGAGGCGCTGCCATTGGCCGTCGACGACCGCGTTCAGGTGGCGGCGCAGCACGCCTTCCACGTCACGAGCGAAGAGCTTGTCCCAATTTTCCGCCCAGATGACCTTCACGACGTTCCAGCCCGCGCCGCGGAAGGTGCCCTCGAGGTCTTGGACGATCTTGCCGTTGCCGCGCACGGGGCCGTCGAGGCGCTGCAGGTTGCAGTTCAAGACGAACGTGAGGTTATCGAGCTGCTCGCGCGCGGCGATGCCCAGCGCGCCGAGCGTCTCGGGCTCGTCGGACTCGCCGTCGCCGATGTAGCACCACACGCGCGAGTTCGACGTGTCGGCGAGGCCGCGGTTGTGCAGGTAGCGGTTGAAGCGCGCCTGATAAATCGAGCCGATTGGGCCGAGGCCCATGCTGACGGTGGGGAACTCCCAGTAGTCGGGCATGAGGCGCGGGTGCGGGTACGACGAGAGGCCCTTGCCGCGCTCGACCTCGCGCCGGAAGCGCTCCATCTGCTCGAGGCTCAAGCGGCCTTCGAGGAATGAGCGCGAGTAGATGCCGGGCGAAGCGTGGCCCTGGAAGTAAATCTGGTCGCCCGCGCCGCCCGCGTCCTTGCCGCGGAAGAAGTGGTTGAAGCCGACCTCGTACAGCGTGGCGCTCGAGGCGTAGGTCGAGATGTGGCCGCCCAAGCCGTCGAACTGCTTGTTGGCGCGATGCACCATGACCGCGGCGTTCCAGCGGATGATGCGCCGGATGCGCTCTTCGATCTCTTCGTCGCCGGGGAACTCGGGCTCCTCTTCGGGACGGATGGTGTTGACGTAGTCGGTGCTGACGGGCAGCACCGGATCGAGGCCGCGCTGGCGCGCCGTTTCGATGACGCGGTTCAGGATGAACGACGCGCGTTCACGCCCTTCCGCCTCGACCACGGAGTCGAGCGAGTCGATCCACTCTTGGGTTTCTTGGGGATCGCGATCCGAATCGGGCCTGTAGCTGTCCACGGAGGGTTACCTACGCCGGCCACTGACCCAGTTCAAGGCTTGGCGAGCGACAGTCGGACCAGCACAGATTCGGGCGTCGCAGCCGCGACCGCGCGCTCTGTCACGACCACGTCACGATCAGGTGGCGAGAGCCGCGATGGCCCGGGCGACACGCTGACCATCGAGCGCCGCGCTCACGATGCCCCCGGCGTAGCCGGCGCCTTCGCCCGTCGGGTATAGGCCTGCAAACCCCGGTGCTTGGAGTGATTCTGGGTCGCGCGGGACCCGAACAGGTGAGCTCGTGCGCGACTCGACACCGATCAGAACGGCGTCTTCGGTCGCGTAACCCCTCAACTTGCGGTCGAACGCCACCAAAGCGCCCCGCAGCCGCTCCGCCAGCGGCAGCCCTGCGGCGTCGAGCACCGGCGCCACATCGGTCGCGGTCAAGCCCGGGATGTAGCTGGTCTCGGGTACCGTAGTTGACGCTTTTCGCGCCAGAAAATCGGTGACGCGCGTCGCGGGGGCCGAGAGCGCGCCGCTGCTGGCCCGAAAGCAGGCCTGCTCGATGCGGCGCTGCAGCTCGACGCCGCCGAGCGGTCCCGCGAAGCCGGCTCGCTCCAGGTCGGAGACCTCGACGCCCACGACCAGCCCCGAGTTAGCGAACGGCGAATCCCGACGCGAGAGGCTCATGCCGTTGACGACGAGCTCGCCAGGCTCGGTCGAAGCCGGCACGACGAAGCCGCCCGGGCACATGCAAAACGAGAACACGCCGCGCTCATCGACGGTCTCTGCGACGCGGTAGGCGGCGTTCGGTAGCAGGGGGTGGCTCGCGAAGCGGCCGTACTGGATGCGGTTGATCAGCGGCTGCGGGTGCTCGATGCGCACGCCGAGCGCGAAGGCTTTGGCCTCGAGCCGAACGCCCACCTCGGCGAGCAGGGTGAACACGTCGCGCGCGGAGTGACCGGTGGCGAGCACCACCGCCCTCGCCTCGATCTCGCGACCGTCGGCCAAGCGCACGCCGCTGATGCGTCCTGGCTGTTGCAGTAGGCCCACCACGCGCGCGCCAAACTGGAAATCGACCCCCACGCCGGTCAGCTTCTCGCGCAGCGCGGTGACCACCTTCGGCAAGCGGTTCGAGCCGATGTGCGGCCGCGCGTCGACCAAGATCGACTCGGGAGCGCCGTGGAGCGCCAGGAGCTCGATGACGTCGCGAACGCTGCCGCGCTTGTGGGCGCGCGTGTAGAGCTTGCCGTCACTGTACGTGCCGGCGCCGCCTTCGCCGAAGCAGTAGTTGCTGTCGGAGCTCACCTCGCCGCGTTGGTGCAGCGCTTTCAGGTCGTGACGGCGCGGCTGCACGGTCTTGCCGCGTTCGAGCACGATCACGGGCAAGGCATGGCGTGCCAGCTCGTAAGCACAGAAGAGCCCCGCGGGGCCATCGCCGACCACCACCACGGGCGGCCCTTTGGACTTGGCCTCGCGCGGAGGCGGGCCGCCGAGCGCCTCGGGCGGGGCGGCACCTAGCCCCACGATGAGGTGGAAATGAACGGAGCCGCGGCGCGCATCGATGGAACGCCGGAGCACCACTGGCTCCGGCAAGAGCTCCGCGCGCACGCCGAGCTTGCGTGAGATCTTCGCGCGCAGCGACGCAGTGTCGGACGGCTCGTCGAGGCCAAGCTCGATTTCGAGCTCTTCGGGCAGCTTCCGAGTCATTAGCGTTGATCTGCTGAAAAGGGGCCGCCGAACACGACGTAGACACGGCCCGCGCCCCCGCCGGCGTCCGCGACGCCGAGCGCGAAATCGCCGTAGCCGTCCCCGTTGACGTCACCGATGACGGAGATGGCCGAGAGGCGCTGCGCGTCGCTGAGGGAGAGCGAAAAGCCGTCGCTACCGAGGCTCGAGACCTTGACGTCGCCGAAGCCAGCGTCGCGGCCGAACACGACGTAGGCGCTGCTGGCGTCGGCGATCAGCACGTCGGCGAAGCCGTCGTCGTTCAGGTCGGCGCCTGGTGAGAGCAGCGGGAGGGTGGTGTCGCCGACGAAGCCGCTGAGCGTCCAGTCGCCCGCCTCGAGCGTGTCCACTCCCGCCTCGAGGGTGCGGAAGAAGACCTGGCACAGTGGAGCCGCGCCGCTCGACGGGCGGTCGCAGTACGCGAAATCACTCTTCGCGTCGCCGTTGACGTCGCCCAGGCCCGCCACGGCGGCGATGCCGGTAGGGCTTGGCCGCTGCCGCAAGATGCCCGATTCGTCGGCGACAATCGCGCCGATGTCGGAGGCGATGGCGCCCGTGCTCTGTCCGTAGACGAGCGCGATGTGCGCGCGGGATGAGACGACGATGTCGTCCGTGCCGTCGTCGTTGACGTCGCCGGCCATCGCCAGCGCTTGCGGCAACCGATAGACGCCGGTGTCTTTCATGGTGCGCTGAGCGCTATCGATCGCGAGGCTCTTGGCGGGATGATCGAGGAGCACGGTCACGCCGCCCAGCGTGAGCCCGCCCGGATAAACGCCGGCGATCAGATCGATTTTACCATCACCGTCGTAGTCGCCGCTCGTCACGAGCGTCCCCAAGCTCTCGCCGGCTTCGGCGCTGAAGAACGAGAACGTGTCCGAACCGAGCGCCAGGTTGCCGGACAGCTCGGCCCCGCCCGGTATGACGAACACGCGGCCTGCGTCCGTGATGGCGCCGTCTTCCGTGTCGGCCTCGGGCGAGCCGATGGCGATATCGGCAGCGTCGTCGGACGTGAACCGTCCCGCTCCCGTGACGTAGCTGCCGATGGGCGCGTTGGCGTCGCCGGTGATGACGGCATAGCGAGCTTCCTTGCTGTCGTCGGGCAGCGCGCTCAGCTCGAACCCGCTCAGATCTTCGCGGCCGAAGACTACGTAAACGGCGCCGCTCGCGCCGGCTGCTCCCGGGGCTCCGATGGCGAAGTCGTCGATGCCGTCGTCGTTCACGTCGCCGAGCGCGGCGATGGCCGCGCCGACGCCATCGGCGCCGCTGCCTTGGAGCACGACGCCGCCTGCCCCGCGCTCGACCGCGCCGAGCGCGGCTTTGAGCGGCTGCACCACGAACGTGACGGTCGACTCTGCGGCTTGGCCCGCGGCGTCGGTCGCGGTGTAGCGCGCCACGTAGCGACCGAAGAAGGCCGCCGCTGGCTTGAAGGTGACGGAGCCGTCCTCGGCCACGTCCAGCTGAGCGTCGAGGGTGACGTCACGGCCTGCGTCGGCGTCGTCGAACGCGGTCACGCGCAGCTCGCCCGAGTCATTGCTGAGCACGCCGTTCTGGGCGCTCACGCTGAGCGACCTGCCTTGCTGCAGGACGTAGGTGTCGCTTTGCAGCTCCGGCGCGCTCGGTGCTCCACCGCTGCTTTGTCCGCCCGGCCCCGGCGCGCCGCCTTCATCGACGCCGCCTGCGCCCGCGTCCATCCAGCCCGTGCCGCCCGCTGCCTCACCGCCGTCGGCGTCGGAGCGGCCGCTGGCGTTCTCATAGCTCGGCAACAAGCAGCCGCCAAACGCGCACAGCGGCAGCGCGCACAGCAGGAGCCAAAGACGAGCGCGCATCAGAACGCCCCCATCAGGCCGCCGCCGCTCAGCGAGACGTAGCCGCGCAAGCGCACGGCGCGGTCCGTCGATTCGGTCGGAGCCGTCAACACGAGCACGGCCCCCGCGGCGGCGAGCACGGCTCCGCCGATCAGGGTAACGCTCGCGATCGTCTTCTTGGTGGCGTAGGCGTCGTTGTCGCCGTGATGAGCAGGCGGGCAACGGCGCGCGGGGCAGCGCTCGGAGAGCTCGCTCTCATCAGCGGCTGCGAGGGCGCCGAAGACCGCGCCCGTGCCGAGCAGCGCGCCGCCGACGCCCAAGCCGACGAAGCCGAGCAGGCGCTGGCTCGAGCCGGATGCGCGGCGCTCGTCGAAGGGCGTGGGCGCTGGCGTCGGTGATGGCGTCGGTGGTGGGAGTGGCGCAGAGGCGCCGGGCGCCGCTGCGCTGCTGCTGGCGGGGGCAAAGGTCAGCGTTACCTCACGAAACTGCGCCTCTGCGAGCTCGACCGACGCATCGACCACTTGCTCGCCCCGCACACCCTTGACCAGCACCGTGCCGGGATTCACGGGCTGCTTGGCGCCGATGAGCGCGCTCTTCACGAGCCGGCCATTGAGCGAGACGAACACCGAGCCGGGCTCCGCACCTTCGACTATCACCTTGACGCTCGGGATGCGCGGCAGGAGCTCACGACGTTCGCTTGCGGCTTCGCGCTGCGCCTGAAGGTGCTCACTGGGCGAGTCGGCCGGGAGCCTGAGGCGCTCGAGCTCGAGGTAGCGCTCGGACGCTTCCACCCAGCGCCCCGCGCGCACGAGGCTGCGCGCCGCCCAGATGCCGACGTGCGGTAGCTGCACGAGCTGGTAGGCGCGGTTGAAGCGATCGTAGGCCCCCTCGAAGTCGTTCTGCTCGTACAGCGAGCTGCCTTCGGTCGCCAGCTCTCGCGCGGCGCTGCGCGTTTGATCGTCGAGCTCTTGTGCGAGCGCGAGGCGCGGGGCGAGCGCGGCGAGGGCGAGGGCGAGAGCGAGCAGCGACGGGCGGAGGGTCGAGAGGCGAAGCAGCGGAGGGCGAAGGAGCGAGGGGCACATGCGGGATGCAGCGGGCGGCGGTCAGCGGGCGGCGGGCGGCGGTCAGCGGGCGGCGGCAGGGCGCGACGCCGGGGGCGGCTCCGCTCGGGCGCAGGCTAGCGCTGTGAGCGCCGCTCTAGAAGTTCCAGTCTTTGGGTGGCGCGGGCGCGGCGGGCGGCGCGGGAGGCTTGGCCTTCTCGGCGGGCCTATTTTCCGAGGCGCGGGGCTTTTCGGCCGGCGGCCGAGCCTCGCTTTTCGAGCTGGTCGCGGGCAGGGCTTGCTGGGGCGACGCCGGTTCGGCCGGCAAGGCGCTCGGAGCCGCGCTGGCTTGCGCGGAGGCCAGCGACGCCGGCGCGGCGGGGGCCGGCGCGGGCGAGAGCGCAGCAGCGGCCGGGGGCGCCTCCGCCGGCGCCACCGCGGCCTCCTTCACCTCGCTCTGCAGCAGCGCCCGGGGCCCGCCGAGCGCCACGAAGGCCCCCGCCCCCACCACGATCAGCGTCGCGGCGGCGATCAGCGCGAGCACGACCGGGCTGCGACCGCTCGCGTCGCCGACGCTGCGGCTCGTCACCGAGCGCGAGCCCGTGGTGAGCTGCAGATCTCGAGGAGACGCGGCGGAAGCGGCCGCCGCGGGCGCCGAGACCACCGCGGGGGTCGGCTGCGTGCGCTGAACCGAAGTGCGCGCCACGGCGCCGAGCGCGCCGCCCACCTTCGCGAGCTCTTCCGACATTTCGCGCGCCGATTGGAAGCGACGCTCGCGGTCGCGCTGCGTGCCCTTGACGAACCATTCGTCGAAGCCGGCGGGCACGCTGCAGCGCTGCGACGGCACGGGGATGGGCTTGGTGTTGATGCCGATCACCAGCTCTCCGAAGGAGTCGCCAATGAACGGCCGCTGCCCCGTCAAGCATTCGAACGCGATCACGGCGATCGCCCAAAGATCGGCGCGCGGATCGATGTCTTTCGCCTGAGTCTGCTCGGGACTCATGTAGTAGGGCGTGCCGATCATCATGCCCGTTTGCGTCCGGCTACCCGCGGAGCCGGCCAGGTCGCCGCTCTTGACCTTGGCGACCCCGAAGTCGAGCACCTTGGCGAACTCGGGCTCGTCTTGGCAGATGAAGATGTTGTCGGGCTTCAGATCGCGGTGAACGATGCCAGCTTCGTGCGCCTTGCCGATGGCGCGCAGCACCTGCTGCACGAAACGAAAGGTCTCGTCGGGCGCGAGCTTGCCCTGCTGGACGATGCGGTCGCTGAGCGACTGACCGTGCAGCATTTCCATGGCGATGAAGGCGGTGCCGTCCTCGACGCCGTAGTCGAAGATCTGCACGACGTGCGGGCTACGCAGCGACGCGGCGGCCTGGGCCTCGCGCAGAAAGCGCGCCAGCACCTGCTCGTTCGAGGCGATCGAAGGGTCGAGCAGCTTGACCGCGACCGGCGATTTCAGCTGCACGTGCTCGGCGCGCCACACCGAGCCCATGCCGCCTCGCCCGAGTAACGACTCGAGCCGGTAGCGGTTCAGGATCAGGGTTCCGGCACCCCAGCTCATGGAAAGGCCTTCAATGGAGAGATCTTCCAAGGCTACACATCCGCCCCAGCGGCAGCAAGCGCGACCCGACGCGCGACCTGCTCGGCGCTTTCTCGCCGAAATACCGCGTACGATTACCGCGCCGCTGGAGGGGGCAGCTCGACCTCGAGCGCGGCGCCACGGCCGCGAGCCACCATGCGATGCGACGGGGAAGCAGCCCGGTCTCGTAGCGTGATCACGAGCCGGACCGCTTTCTTGTCGGCAGCGAGCACGGCGGTCACGGCGCTGGAGCTAAAATCGCGGAGCAGCAGCGGATTTTTGTTGTTCTTGAGCGGCACCGAAGCGCCGATGAGCTTGTACTCGATGACCTGCCCCGCGCGGCTGACTTCGACCGCGACCGGATCGGTCAGCTCGACGAAGACGGTACCGCGGCCACCCGGCAACGATCGATAGCCGCTGAAGGTGACCTCGGCCGTGTCTTTGACGCGGCTCGCGTCCACCTTCGCGGCGCAGCCCGAGGTCTTGGCGTTCGAGCTCTCGATGCCGGGCTCCTGGGGGCAGGCGTCGGAGCTGTCGGGCACGCCATCGCCATCGCCATCAGGCGCCGCGGGCTCGGGCGCGGCGGCAGCGGCGACGGGCTCGGGCGCGGCGGACGGCTCGGGCGCGGCGGACGCCGATGGCTCGGGCGCGAGCGCGGCTTGCGCATCGGGGCAGCCGCTCGCGTCTGGCTCGGGACGCGAAGGGCCAGCCTGCTCCGGACAGGCGTCGTCGTTGTCCCAAACGCCGTCGTTGTCCTGGTCGGCGGGCAGCGGTGGCCCGTCGCGGCGCGGCAGCGCAGTGCGCGGCGCGTAAGCCAAGCTGAAGACCGCGCGCGGCGCGACGCCGGGCGCGTCCGACAAGCTCGGCCCGATTCCGGCGCCGAAGGTCACGTCGCCGACGCGCACGCGCGCGCCGAACAAAAGCTCCATCGGCGAAGTTCGGCTCGCGAAGGCGTCCGTCTCCGACTCGGTGAGCCAAGCGGCGTGAAACTCAGGACCGATGGTGAGGGCCTCGTCGAGCAGCACGAGGCCGGCCGCGACCCCGAACACCAGCGAATCGCCGACCTCGAGCGAGCCCGTTTCGACGTGCTTGCGGAGCTGGTAACCGAGCGTCGCGCTGTACGCCAGCGGCAAGATCTCACCGCTGACGTTGACGCGCGGCATGATCCGCAAAGCGCCGTCACCGACGAGGTTGGGCTGGCTGCCGACGGGAAGCCAGGCGTCGACGCCAGGCGCGAGCGCGAACGGCGCGCGCTCGTCGCCGACGAGACCGAGGCGCACGCCGAGCCGCAGATCGCCGACGGCTGGGCTCTCGGGCGCGGTCGGCCCCTGCCCGCTCTGGCTGAGCGCGAGGGGCAAGTCGAGGTGCGCGAGGAGCCAGCTCGTCGGCACGTAGCTCAGGCCAGGGTGCAAGAAGAACTGCTTGCTGACGAGCTCGCGGTCTTGCCCCGTGACGTTGTCGGTGCGCGTCAGCGATGGCCGCAGCGTGTAGTGACCGAGCAGCTGCCCGCGAACACCCGGACGTCCCGCGGGGACGGAGCCGTCGGGCACGGCGTAAAAGCGGTCGCCCGCCGGCGAGGGCTCGAACCGAAGCAGTGAGAACCCGTCCGCGAACGCCTGATCGAGGCTCTGCTGCGCGCGCGCTTCCGCGGCCGAGAGCAGGCACAGCGCGGCCGTGCAAGCGAAGAGCGCAGACGCGGGACATCTCGGGGAAGGTGCCATGAGGCGAGTCTCACATTTCAGCCCAGAACGGCGCGGCGGGGAAAGATCCACGTGGACGAAAGCGAAGAGGGGGCCGCTCCTTCATGAAGTGCTTGCGGAGCCGCCCGAGCGGGCCGTCAAGCGTCCGCTCGACGGCGCAGGCGACGCGCTCCGAGCGCGGCGAGCAGCAGCGCGGAGACCCAAACGCCCCTGCGCGCCGGAGCCCCGCCGGGAGCGCGGCAGCCGCAGGTGCCTTCATCGACCGCGTTGATCAGGAAGGGATCGACGCACTTGCCCTCGCGGCACTGCAGCGAGCGCGAGCAGTCCGCGTCGCTGGCGCAGGCGTCGGAGCACTCGCCGGCGTCGCACGCCTGGGCGGGGCAAACCTCCGCCTCCCCCGCGCGGCACTGACCGGCGCCGTCGCACGCCGCCTCGCTGACCTTCACGCCCGCCTGACAATAGGGCTCACTGCAGCTCACCTCGTCGCCAGCGAAGACGCAGCTCGCGACGTTCTTGCCGTCGCAGGTCGCGCCGCACGGGCCGGCGCCGCGGCACGCGTCACGCCCGCCGCGAGTCGGACCACTGACGGGCATGCACTTGCCGAGCTGGCCTGGCACATCACACGCCGCGCACAGGTCGTCGCAGGCCGAGCCGCAGCAGTAGCCGTCGACGCAGTGCCCGCTCGCGCACTCGTCGCCGCTCCGGCAGGCCTCGCCGTTCGACAGGTCGTCGACGCAGACCCCCGCCGAGCAATACTTGCCGCTCGGGCACGCGCGCCCGTCGGCGCAGTCGCCGTCGCAGAGCCCGCGTTTCGCGTCACAGCCGAGGGCGCCGCAGACCTGCTGGCGCGGCGCGGGACAGCGGCCGCTACCGTTACATTGCGACTCGGTCGTCGCCACCGCTTCGCCATCGCCCGCTTCGCACGAGCCCGCCGCGCACACGGTGCCGACCGGGTACGCGCAGCCGAGCGCGCGCTTACCATCACACGCACCGCCGCAGGCCGAGCCGTCGCTCGTGCACGGCGCGCGGCTGCCGCGCGGGGCGCCGCTCACGGGCGCGCACACGCCAGGCTCCGCGCCGTCGCAGGCTTCGCATTGGCCGTCGCAAGCGCGATCGCAGCACACGCCGTCGACGCAGTAGCCGGAGCCGCAGTCGGCCGCGGACGAGCAGGTCGCGCCGGCTTCGCCCTGGGGAGCGCAGGTGCCGGCGATGCAGCGCTCACCGGCTCGGCAATCGCCGTTGGCGGCGCAAGCGTCGCCCGCGCACAGCGCCCCCTCGCAGCCGTTCGGACAAGCGACGGTTTGCGCAGCCGAGCAGCGACCATCGCCCGCGCACGAGGCCGCGACGGTAGCGACGCCCACTTCGCAGCGGGCCTCACGGCAAGCCACAGAAGCGCCGGGATAGACGCAGCTTTGGCGACTTCGCCCGTCGCAAGCGCCCGCGCAGGCGTCGCCCTTCTCACCCGCACACGCCGGGCGCGCGCCGACCGGGGCGCCGCTGACGGGGGCGCACTTGCCACCCTCGCCGCAGGCTTCGCACTGACCGTCGCAGCGGGCCTCGCAGCACACGCCGTCGGTGCAGAAGCCGCTTTCGCATTGCGCGTCGCGAGCGCAGGCCGCGCCCGGCTCCTCGAGCGGCCTGCATTTTCCGGCCTTGCAGTAGCTTTCGCCCGTGCACTGCGCGTCGCTCACGCAGTCACCGCGGCAAGTCGTAGCGCCGCAGACGTAGGGGGCGCAGTCGCTCGGGGCCGTGGCCGCGCAGCTGCCCGCGCCGTCGCAGAACGCTTGCTCGACGGCGGCGCCCGCGGCGGGGTCGCACGCCGCTTCCTGGCAAACCGTCTGCGTGCTCGGGAAGGTGCACTGGCCGCGCTTCGTGCCGTCGCACGTGCCGTTGCAGGCCGAGCCGTCGCCGCGGCAAGGCGCGCGGTCACCCAACGGAGCGCCGCTCACGAGCTCACACAGACCCTCCTTTCCAGGCAGATTGCAGGCCTCACATTGCCCCTTGCAGGCGGTGTTGCAGCACACGCCGTCGACGCAGAAGGCGGACCCGGCCGGACACTCAGCGTCCGACTCGCAGGCCTTGCCTGGATCGACGCGCCTCTCGCACACGTGATCGAGACAGTAGTGAGAGGCAATGCAATCCGCGCTGGTGTCGCACGTGCTCTTGCAAACCTGGCTGGCGTCGCAGGCGTAGCCGTCGCAGCTGACCGGCTGAGCCACGGGGCAGTAGGCGCTACCATCGCACAGCACCTCGGCTTGCATCTGGTTGTTGGCGCACGAGGCGCTCGAGCAGCTGAACCCGGCCGGACGATGCACGTCTGCCGGGCAATCGATGTCCACGCCGTTGCATTGCTCGAGCGGATCGCACCTCGATTCGGACTTACGGCACACGAGGCCCTTGGCCGCCGCCGCGTCGTAGCGACAGCGGTTCGCGATGTGCGTCGCCGTGAGGTCGCAAAATACCGCGGCGCAGTCGTGCGGCTCGCAGCGACTTTGATCGCCGCCCGTCGGTTTGCACACGCCGCTCTGGCAGCGATCCCCGACGCTGCAGAAGATGCCGTCATCGCAGGCTTTGCCGTCAGCCTCGAACGCCACCTCGCAGTTACCAGTGGCTCGGTTGCAAACGCCCGCCTTCGCGCACTCCGTGGCCGCGCTGCACGTCTTCTCTTCGCTCACGACGCACGAGCCGTTTTCGCACGCCGCCGCCGTCGCGCAGCGGTTACGACTAGCGGCGGTACAGTCGAATTGATTCGGCAAGCGGACGTCGTTCGGGCACGTCGCGCTGCTGCCGGTGCAGCGCTCGGCGGGGTCGCAGCTGTCCGACCCCGCGATCGAGTCGCGACACACGAAGGAGCTCGGCTTGAAGGTGTCTACGCAGTCGTTCGTGGCTCCGTCGCAGAAGTCATCGACGTCGCACACCTCGGTCGCGGTTTGACACTTGACGGTATTGGGCCGCTTCCGGTCGACGCACACCTTGGACGTGCCGCCGCTGCAGGTATCGTCCACGTCACAGACGCCGGCCGCGACGCGGCAGCTCTCTCCGGCGTCGCGCACCTTGTCGGCGCACACCTTGGACGTGCCGTCACACGTGTCCTCGAGATCGCACAGGTCGAGCGACGAGCGACAGCTGACGCCGCTGTCCTTCACCTTGTCGACGCAGCTCTTGCCGGCTCCGTCGCAAGTGTCCGCGACGTCGCACAAGTCAGTCGACTCGCGGCAAACGTGGCCGAGAGCTTTCACCTTGTCGGAGCAAATTTTTGATGTCCCGCTGCAGGTGTCGAGCGCATCGCAGTCACCAGCGGGAGGGGCGCCGCAGCTCGTGCCCTCGTCTTTGTACCTTTCCTCCGTCGGGCACTCCGCCGACGAGCCGTCGCACAGCTCGGGCGCGTCACACTCGCCCCCGCTCGCCGGCCGGCACTCATACGTGCTCGGGCGCGGCACGCAGACGTTGTCGACGCACACCTGGCAGGCGCCCTGGCAATCACTTTGACCGCACACATAAGGAGTAGGGCCCTCGCCGCCCGCTCCTGCCTCGCCCGGGCTGCCCAAAAGCGGCGCGCCGCCATCGCTGCCGGGGGCGCCCGCGGCGGCAGGCGAATCCGCCGCTCCCGCTGCGCCGCCGATCGCGGCCAGTTGCTGCACCTGCCCCACCTTCTCGGTCGGCGCATCGTCACGAGCGCAGCTGATGGCGATGGCAGCCGCGACAGTGGCCCCGGCGGCGCGGACCAAGAGATCCCTAAGCATCTCGCGAGTCTCGACCGGAGTCGGCCTTTACGTCAACGCTCTCTCGTGCGGCCGAGGCCGCGGCGCGCGCGGCGCCAAATGGTGGGTGAAGATGCGACCGTCCGCGAGCGCCTCGGCCGCCGCCACGTCGCGTCCGTGGTGAGTAAACAGCAGGATTTGCTGGCGCTCGGAGAACTCGGCCAGCACGCTCAGCGCCACGCGCGAGCGCTCGTCGTCCCACTCCACCAGCACGTCGTCGAGCACGAGCGGTAAGGGCGGCGCCGTCTTGAGGTATTCCTCCAAGCTCGCGAGCTTGAGCGCCAAGTACAGCTGGAAGCGCGCCCCGCGCGAGAGCTGCTCGAGCTCGAGCCCGCGGCCGCTGTCGGCCTCCACGCACTCGAGCCGTGTTTCTTCGAGCCCGACTTGCAGCCGGGCGAAGCGGCCCAAGGTCAGCCGCGCGAAGAGCTCACTGGCGCGGGTGAGCACCGGTTGCTGGTGACGTTCGCGATAGCCGTCGACGACTCGCTCCAGCACCACCGCCGCGAGCCGCCGGCGGACCCAAGCCGCTGACAGCTCCGCGAGGCGCGCCACCGTCGCGGACAGCTCTTGCGCGGCGTCCGCGCCGTCACGCCCGCCGTACACCTGTAGACCCATGTCGAGCCGCGTCAAATCTCGCTCGAGCTCGCGAGACTCTTCCTCACGGACCGTGATCAAGTCTTCGAGCTCGGCGAGGCGCGCCGCGACGGCTCCCTTGTCGCTGCGCCGCGCTTCCTCGACCAGGGTCGCGACGTCTTCGCCTTCGCACACCTCCGCCAAGCGCGCGTCGACGTGCAGCAGCTCGGCTTCGAGCTCGCGCGCGCGCATCACCTTCTGCTCGAGCTCCGCGAGCTCGAGCGCGTCCGCGACGCCGGCCTCGCGGCACAGCTCCGAGAGCTGCTGCGCGAGCGCTGCGTAGCGGGCCTCGACGTCCGAAAGCTCCTTTCGAGTGCGACCGCGCTCGGCTTCGATCGCGCTACGCTGCGCCGCCAACTCGGAGGCGCGGCGGTGCTGCTCCAGCAGGCGTTCGGCGGCCTCCGTCGGCGGGAGCGCCGCGAGCTCGGGCGCGAGCGCCTCCACTTGCGCCCGCACCAGCGCCGCGAACTGGTCGATGTCTCGCCTCAAGCCGTCGACGCGTCGCTGTAGCTCCAGCAGCTTGTCGCGCTCCGAGAGCAGCTCCGACAGGCCGCCCAGCAGCGCGAGGGCTTCATCGGGGCGCGCGTCCTCCGCGAGCCCGAGCGGTGCCACCGCCCGCCGCCAGTCTTGGTTCCAGCGCCCGAGCGCGCGGCGCGCCTCGTCCGCGCGCACGTCGAGGGCCGCGTGCGCGGCCTGCGCGCGCGCCAGGTCTTGCTCCTGGCGCTGCAGCTCGCGCCACCCCTCACGCTCCTCTTGCAACAGCCGCGCGGCTTCTCGCGGCAACAGACCGCTCAAGCCCAAGCTCGCTTGCGCCCGCTCCCAGCGGCTCGCGACCTCGCTCAGCGCCTCTTGCGCTTGCTGGCGCGCCTCCAGCAAGCGCTCGCGCTCGCGCGCTTGCTTCGCCAACCGCTGCTCGAGCAGCTCCGCGTCGGCGACGCGCTGCGCTTCGCTCCGCAGCCGATCGGCGAGAGCGTCGGCGTACACCGTGGCCTGCGCGAGCGCCGCCAGCGGCAAGCACAGCTCGAGCGCCTTGCGCTTCGGATCTGCGGCCAGCTCCTGCGCTTCGCGTAGCCTCGCCTCGCGCGCCGAGCGCGCCTCTGCGAGCAGCGCCGCGCTCGGCACGCCTTGCTGCCCCTGCAAGAGCTCGAGCTGATGCACCAGCGCCGCGCGCTCGCGCTCGTCCTCGCGCAGGCGCTCGCCCAGAGCTTCCAGCGCTTCTTCCGCTTGCGCGAGCTGCCCGTCGAAGCGCTCGAGCACCTCGACCGGCAGCAGACGCTCGCGCTCGATGCGGCGCGCCGCGCGCGTTTGCCGCAAGATCGCGGTCTGCGTCTCCACCCGCGCGCGCGCCTCCGGCAGCTCGCGCTCCGCGCTCTCCAGCTTGAGCGAGAGGCCCTGATGCTCGCGGCCGAGGGCCTCGAGCCGCGCTTGCTCCGCGACGGGCAGGCTCCGGCTGAGCACGCTCTCCAGGTCGGAGCCCAAACCCAGGCGGCGCAGGTCCGACTGGATACCATCGCGCATCGCGCGCGCCCGAGCCTCGAGCTTGGGCAGGTCGTCGAGATCCTTCTCGGCGCGACCGATGCGCGTGCCGATGGCGCGGGCGGCGTCTTTCGGCAACGCGAGGGCCGGTCCCGGCTCGGCCAGCTGCTCGAGCTTGCGCAGCTCCTCCGCGAGCTTCTTCGACAAGCGCTCGCGATCGCGCTCGGCCAAGGCGACGCCCGCCACCAGCTGCTCGCGGCGCTCACCGGCGTCGCGCCGCAAGCTCGGCAGCGGGCCGATGCGCTCGCGCTCCGCCGACTTGCGGTCGCGCTCCGCCACGCTCGAGAGCACGTTGCGTAGCCTCACCGCGTGATCCTTGTCGGCGCGCAGGCGCGACAGCTCCGCGCGGCGGGCCTCCGCTTCACGGCGCTTGTCGCGCACGCCCTCCAGCTGCTCCTCGTAGCGCTCCGGCGAGTGCAGGCTGTCTTTGGCGCGCTTCTTCTGCTCCGCGTAGAGCGCGAGCAGCTGGTTCAGCTGGGGCTTCTGGGCGCGATCTTTGAACAGCTCATCGGCCTCCGCTGCGAGCTGCAGCTTGACGCGGTGCACGGAGCGACCCGAGGCACCCGCGTCGAACAGGGCTTCACCCACGTCTCCCTGACCCGACAGCGTCTCCTCCGCGCCGCGCGCGAGCCGCTCGTGATCGAGCGCGAACAAGCGATCGAAGCTGCCAGCGTCGAGGCCATTCAGGAAGCGAGCCAGGCGCGCCTCCTCCAGAGGTTGCTCGTTCGGACCGACCAGAGAGTCTTTCCGCTTCTTGCGGCGAGCGAACTCGAGCTCTTCGCCGCCGCGCTCGATCAACGCCGAGATGCGCAGCGACGCCGACGGGTGCAGGTGCGCGTCCGGAGTTTGCTGCGGGATACCGAAGAGCAGATCACGAATCGCGCGGAGGGCGCTGCTCTTGCCCGCCTCGTTGGGTCCGTAAACCAGGTGCAAGCCATTGCCGTGGGCGCGCGTGAAGTCGAGCGCGGTGCCGGTGAACGGGCCGAACGCATCCAGCGAAAGGCGGCGGAACCTCATGCGCCCTCCGACCCCGTCGCCAGCCGTTCGCGGAGCAAGCTGCGCACGTCACGTCCGAGCTCGGCTTTGACGTCCGGGCTCGGTGCGCGCAGCTCGGGCAAGAGCTCCAGCACCTCCGCGGGCAGCTTTTTCGCCAGATCGGCGAGCTGCGCGACCATCAGCTCGCTCGCGTTGTCGTCGAGCACCTCCGCGACGGCGCGCTCGACCTCCGCCAGCGCGTCGTCCCCGAGCGCGTCACCACGCGACTCCGGCAACGTGGACACGACCAGCTTCTCCAGCCAGGCGCCCGCGCCGCTCACGCCATACGAGAGGCTGCACAGCTCCTCGTGCAAACGCTCGGCGCGCGCGCGCAGCTGCGCATCGAGCGCCGTGGCCCCCGTCACCCTCACCCGAAAAGCCAGCAAGCGACCTTGGGCGGCCGCGCTCGCGCGAGCCAGCTCCACCTGGGCTGCCGCCAGCACGTCTTCGAGCTGGTGCGCGCCTTCCGCCGAAATCACGAGCTCGCTCCAGCGCACCACGTCGAGCGCGCGGTGCTCGACGCTCGTGACGCGATCGCCCTCGAAGCTCACCAGGGTCGCCCCCTTCTCTCCCAGCTCACGCGCGTGGCGCCCCTGCAAGTTGCCGGGGAACACGACGTGCGGCTCCTCGCACACGACCTCACGCTGATGCACGTGGCCGAGCGCCCAGTACTCATAGCCGCGATTGACCAGCGTCTCGAGCCGGCACGGCGCGTAGCGGTCGTGGCCGCTGCGACCGTCGAGCGCCGTGTGCAGCAGGCCAACGTTGAGCGCGCCCGGCGTCCGCTCCGGGTAACCCGCCGCCAAGTCCTCGGTGACATCGCGCCGGGCGAAGCTCCGACCGTGAACGGCCACCCCCAAGTCATCGAGGACGCGCGTCTCGGCCCGGTCCGCCGCCAGCTCGATCACGGCCTCGGGCAGCCGCACGCTGCGGCGGATCTGACTGACGGCGTCGTGGTTGCCGCGGATCCAAGCCACGCGCACGCCCGCCTCGCACAGCTTGCTCAGCTGCGCCGCGAAGAACAGGCCCGTCGACACGTCGCGCCAGTCACCGTCGAACAGATCACCGGCGATGACGAGGAGCGACGCGCGCTCCTCCAAGCACAAGCTCACGAGGTTGACGAAGGCGCGCCGCGTGGCGCCGCGGATCTCGTCGACGGGCGCGGACTCGTAGCGCGACAGGCCGTGTAGCGCGCTGTCGAGGTGCAGATCCGCGGCGTGAACCAGCTTCATGGCGCGGCGAGGTGTACCACGGGGCGGCGCGCCGGCCCGGTCAGACTATGTCCGTGTTGGCCGAGCCGCCGATTGAGCGGGGGGCATGGACAATCGCCGCGGCCGACTTACGCTTTCCGTCTGGACGCTCCTCTCCGCCCCAGCGCCGTCGTCGTCGCCCGCGATCCGCTCGTCCGCAGCGGGCTTTTGGCCGTGCTCTCCGCTTACCCTGGGCTCGTCCTCCGAGAAGCGCTCGAAACCGCCCCAGGCCCCGTCGCGGCCGACGTCGTCGTGTGGGATGATCCGCCAGCCAAGAGCGCCGCCGTAGCGCCAGTGCTGGCGCTCGTCAGCGCGCCGCACGAAGCGCGTCGAGCGCTGCGCGCTGGCGCGCGCGGCGCGGTGGCCCGTGATTCGAGGCCCGAGAGCATCGGCGCGGCCGCCGCCGCGGTGGCCGCCGGCCACTGGGTGCTGGACGATGCGTTCGCCGCGGCCCTGCTGGATGGGGCAGATGAGCCGAGCGCGCCGCCCACTCATCTGAGCCCGCGCGAGCACGAGGTCTTGGCGCTCGTTTCGGAGGGTCTGTCCAATCGCGACGTGGCCGAGCGGCTCGGTATCAGCCGCCACACCGCGAAGTTCCACGTCAACGCCATCCTCGACAAGCTCGGCGCCAGCACGCGCACCGAGGCCGTCGTGCTCGCCGCCCGCGGCGGCATCCTCAGCCTCTAGCCCGAGCGTCTCGCAGCGCGAGAGCTCCCGCAGCTCACCAAAGCGCCTCGACTACGCGCTGTCGTGCCGCGCCGAGCCCCTCGGCTTCGTAGTCGACGACGTCGCCGGGCTTGAGGAAGGTGGGCGGATTGCGGCCCATTCCGACGCCCGCGGGAGTGCCGGTGCTGATCACGTCGCCGGGCAGCAGCGTCATGAACTCGCTGATGTGGCTGACGAGCGTCGCCACGTCGAAGATCAAATCCGACGTGCTGCCGTCCTGCATCAGCTCGCCGTTGACGCGCAGGCGCAGGGCGAGGCGCGCGGAGTCGAGCTCGCTCGGCGTCACCAGCAGCGGACCGAGCGGCGCGAAGCCGTCGTGGCTCTTGCCCTTCACGAATTGTCCGCCGCGCTCCTTCTGGTGCTCGCGCTCCGAGTAGTCGTTCATCAGGGCAAAGCCGGCGATGTGCTCGAACGCTCGCGCTTGGGGCACGTAGCGGGCGCGCCTGCCGATCACCAGCGCCAGCTCCACCTCCCAGTCGAGCTTCTTCGAGCCGCGCGGCAACGGGAGGTCATCGTAGGGGCCCGCCAGCGCGGTGCTCGACTTGGTGAAGAGCATCGGCTCCGAGGGCAGCTTGCCGCCGGTCTCCTCCGCGTGAGCGCGGTAGTTCAAGCCTACGCACACGATCTTGCTCGGCCGCACGATGGGCGCCGCCACGCGCTCGTCCGCGCCGACGCTCGGGCACTCGGCGGCGTGCGCGGTGTACCAGCGCTCGAGCCGCGCCATGCCGTCGCTGCCGAAGAACGCCTCGCCGTAATCTTCGCCGAACGCGGAGACATCCACGCGCCCGACATCAGGCGCCAGGAGCCCGGGCTTTTCGCGCCCGGGCTCACCGAATCGAAAAATCTTCATCGGGTGGGGACCTCCTCGTCGAACACCGCGGCGCCCTCAGTCCTCGTAGCCGTCTGGATGCGCCGAGAACCAACGCCAAGCGCTCGAGATCGTCTCTCCGATGTCGGTTCGGGTCGCGCGCCAGCCCAGCTCCTTCTCGATCTTGCTGGCGTCGGCGTACAGCGCGGGCGGGTCACCAGGCCGGCGCGCACCAGCGTCGACGCGAAACGGACGATCGACGACGCGCCTCACCGCGTCCACGATCTCTTTGACGCTGTAGCCCTTCCCGATACCCAGGTTGTAGATGCGGCGGTCCCCCGGAGCGAGCGCTTCCATCACGCGAATGTGCGCTTCGACCAGGTCCTCGACGTGGATGTAGTCGCGAATGCAGGTGCCGTCGGGCGTCGCGTAGTCTTCACCGAAGATGGTGATCTTCTCGCGTTTGCCCAGCGCGGCCTGCAAAATCACGGGGATCAGGTGGGTCTCGGGATCGTGATCTTCGCCGATCACGCCGTCGGCCGAAGAGCCCGCGACGTTGAAGTAGCGGAGCGCCGCGTAAGCGAACTCAGGCGACTTGGCCGCGAAATCGCGCAGCATGTACTCCGAGAGCAGCTTCGACCAGCCGTAGGGGTTGATGGGCGACTGCGGCGTGGTCTCGCGGATCGGCATCTCGGTCGGCTCGCCGTAGGTGGCGCAGGTGCTCGAGAAGACCAAGCGGGGCGTGCCCGCGCGCTCGATCGCTTTCAGCACGCTCAGGGTGCCGCCGGTGTTGTTGTCGTAATACTTGAGCGGCTCGGTCACCGACTCGCCGACGTAGGCGAGCGCCGCAAAGTGCATGACGCAGTCGATGCGGAGCTCGCGGAGCAGGGCCTCGAGCTTGTCGGTCTCGCGCACGTCGAGCTCGTGGAACGCGACTTCGGGGGGAATCGCCTGGCGGTGACCGCGGCTCAGGTTGTCGAGCGCGATGGGCGTATGGCCCGCACGGACCAAGGCTCGGAGAGCGTGAGAACCGATGTAGCCGGCAGCGCCGGTGACGAGTACCTGCATGCCGGCTTCATATCACTGCAGTCGCGGCTCGCGTGGGCGCCTTCCAGGCGATGCTCGCTACCGCGCCGGCGGCAGGCCAGATGGCCGACACTTAAGTGACAGCGGACGCGGACGTCCGGGCCTGGCCGAAAGCGTCCATCTGCGTCTCCAGTTTCGGCCATTCACGGCTCCTTCCGGCCGTTCTGGAACGGTTTCGGCTGGCACGTCACTTGCTCACAGGCGCGCGCTCATTGTCCCCCGCTGAACCCGACCAGGATCCCGACCACGAACCAGCGCAACACGCCAGCCAGCGCGTTTTGAAGAGCGATCGGGACCCGTACCGCGCCGTCTTCGATCACAGCCCGCTGCCGATGCTGCTCTGCGACGTCGGGACCTTGCAAGTGCTCGCCGCCAACGAGCTCGGGGCGCAGCTGCACGGCGCCACCCCCGAGCAGCTGGTCGGCGTCTCGCTGTTCGAGCTGCGCCGCGTCTCCGACCTGACGGGCGTGATGCTCAAGCGCGCGGGCGGGCGGGAGATCGCGCTCGGCTTCGGGTACCACACGCGCAAGGACGGCACGACCTTCCCGGTGCAGCTCTCGGTACACCCGAGCGAGCTCGCGGGGCGCCCGGCCTGGCTGTGCGTGATGAAGAGCCTCGAAGAGGCGATCGCCCCCCGCGCAGACGCGCAGCAGCGACGGGCGCTCGAGGCGCTGGGCCGTCTGGCGGGCGGCGCCGCGCACGACATCAACAATCTGCTGACGGTGATCCTGTCGTTCGGCAGCTTGGCGGCCGCGCAGCTCAGTGAAGCTTCGCCGGTGCAGGCCGATCTGGCCGAGATCCGCGCGGCGGCGGAGCGCGCCAGCGCGCTCACCAAACAACTGCTGAGCTTGTCGCGGAAGGGGCCACGAGCGCCCAAGTCGACGCTGCTCAACGAGGTCGTGCTGCGCGTGGAGAAGCTCTTGCGCCGGCTCGTCGACGACCAGCTCGAGCTCGAGCTCGACCTCGATCCGGCTCTCGACCGTGTGCTGGTCGATCCTTCCCAGGTCGAACGGCTGCTGGTGCAGCTCGTGGCGGAAGCCCGCGAAGGGGCCGCGCACGGCTCGCCCCTCGTGATTGAGACACGCAACGTCGACCTCGACGTGACCCACGGGCAGAAGCGCCACGTCATGCTGCGCGTGACCGATGGCGGCAGCTCGCTCTCACCCGAAGCTGCAGCGCGCGTGTTCGAGCCGCTCAGCGCCGCGATGCCCCCGGAGAGAGGCTCGGGTCTCACGTCGCTCATCGAGGCGGCGGGCACGGCTTGGCTCGAGAGCGAGCCGGGGGCGGGAACGCGCTTCGTCGCCTGCTTTCCGAGCCATAGTGGCCTTGCGAGCGAGCCTGCGCCGCCTCGCCGCGCGCCACGCGGACAAACCGTGCTGGTGGTGCAGGACAATCCCCACCTGCGCAAGACGCTCAAAACGTACTTCGCGCGCGAAGGCTACCGCGTGCTCGACGCCGACAGCAGCTTCGAGGCGGTGCGGCTCGCCGAGCAGACGCCGCGCATCGATCTGCTGCTGACCGACTACTCGCTGACGGACGGGGGCGGGGCCGAGCTCTGCCAGGCGCTCCGCCAGCGCCAACCACAGCTTCGGGCGCTCATCGCCGTCAGCCACCCCGAGCAGCGTGCGACCATCCTCGAAGACGATCGCACGCGGACGATCAGCAAGCCGTTCGAGCTACAGCAGTTCGGACAGCTCGTGCAGCTCTTGCTCGAGTGAGGCTCAGGCGCGGCGACGCTTCAAGCCCAGCAGCGCTCCGAGCACCAGCAGCAAGCTGAACGCACCCTGGGAAGCCGGCGCTCGGCCCATCTGGCACGCCGCGCTCTCGTTCGATTCACCGCCGCCGCTGCTCGCCTCGGGCTGGGGCGGCACGGAGCCGCCGTTGTCGGTGCCTGGCGCGGTCGGCTCCCGCGACGGCGTGCCTCCGGCGTCCACGGTCTCGCCGACGCCCGAGTAATGGTCGGGGATGCACACGTTGCGCGGCGCAGGTTGCGGAGCCGCCGCGCCGCAGTCACCGCTCGAGCAGCCCGGCACCTCTGCGCTGGGCTCCGGCGTGCACGTCCAGCCCACCGGGCAATCCGAGCCAGTGGTGCACGTGATATCCTTGGGAATGCAGGCCATCACGCCGCTGGGTTCGCAAGAACAGTCGGGCGGCGGGGCCGCATCTCCGTCGGCGGGCGCGGCGCGATCTGCCGCTGGCGCGGGGCCCGGCGGCGGCTCTGCTGGCTCCGAGCCGGCGGAGCCCGAGCAACCGCAGCTCAGCTGCTCTTCACAGGTGAAGCCTTCGCCGCAGTCGGCCGCGGCCTGGCAGGGCAGCACGTAGCGCGGCGCGCACATCTTGTTGGGCTGCGGGTCGCACGCCCGCGCGTCGCAGCCACATTCCTCCTCCTGGTCAGGCGGACAAGCGCGGCAGGTGGCGACACAATCGGTCGCAAACTCGAAACAGACCATGCCCTCCGCGCAGTCGGCGTTCGATTCACAGTGGGCCGGCGTGCACGCCTTCTCGACCACCGTCTCGCACGGCTCGGGCTCCGGACACGAAGAGCCTGGCGCGCAGGGCGCTGCACCGCAGCCGGAGGTACCGACGACGGTGCACTCGAAGCCTTTCGCGCAGTCCGTATCCGCGCTGCACCCGGGCGCTGCCTTCACGGCGTAGGCTGGCGTAGGCGCGAGCACGACGGCGATGAGCGCAGCCGAGGCGAATAGCGAACCTGACACGAAGCGAAGCTGGGTCATGGGCATCTCCTGGTGGCCGCGGGCAGCGAGAGCTGCGGGCTGGCTCTGACCAATGCAGCTATTGTGCCAGCCACAACGACGCATTCGGTCATATTTTTATAAACAATATCCCATATTTACACTGTGCCAGTATATGGCAACTGGCACAGCACCCGGCGTTGGCGTCATGGATTTGGTAGAGCCGCGCCGTGACCGACCTGGCTTGTCCCAAGCAGCAGCGCTGCCCTGGCTGCCCGCTCGGGGATGCCCCGTATGCAGCGGGGCTCGCGCGCAAGGGGCAGGAGCTAGGCCGCGCGCTCGCGCGGTACGGCGAGCTTTCGCCCGAGGTCGCCGCGCCACGCGGCGCCGCACCGACGCTCGGGTACCGCCTGCGCGCCAAGCTCGTGGTGGCCGGGCGAGCTCTGGGGCTGTATGAGCGTGGCTCGCACCGCGTCGTCGACGTGGAGGGCTGTCGCGTGCTTTCCGGCGCGCTGACGGCGGCCACGCGCGCGCTCCGGGCGCGGCTGCCGCTCCCCATCTACGGCGCCGACTTCCGCGAGACCTCCGAGGGCGTCCTCATCACGCTGCTGAGCGAAGCGCCGAGCCACGACGAGTCGCTGACGCGCGTCGCGCGGGAGCTGGTCGAAAGCGGTGACGCGCTCAGCGTGGCGCTCGCGCTGCGGCCACCTGGTAACGTGCGCCTGATCGCCGGAGAGCCGCGCGTCGTCGCCGGCCCGAGCGCGGCCCGTCACGCGCTCGCCGAAGCCGCGCCGTACGCGTACGCGGCGCACGGAGGCTTCGTGCAGGCGCATGCCGCGCAGGCCAGCCATGTCCACGCGCAGATCTTGGCGCGGGTGGGCGAGCAAGCGCCCGGCCGCTCGCCGCGAGTGCTCGAGCTGTTCGCGGGCAACGGCAGCCTCGCGCTGGCCCTGGCTCGCAGCGGCGCCGACGTCACCGCTGTCGAGGCCTACGCGCCCGCGATTTCGCTCGCCGAACGCGCCGCGCGCGAACAAGGTCTGAAGCTGCTCGCGGTCACGTCCGACGCGACGCGCTTCGTGCTGGAGCGGGCCCAAGGCCCCTTCGACGTCGTGCTCGTCAATCCGCCGCGACGCGGTCTTTCACCCGAGCTGCGAGCGGCTCTCGCGCGAGCCCGGCCGCGACTACTGGGCTACGTGTCGTGTAACCCGCGCACCTTGGCGCGCGACGCCGCGCACCTGGCGCTCGGAGGCATGCGGATGACTCACGCCGAGCCCCTCGACATGATCCCGTGGAGCGACGCGATCGAGGCGCTGTGCTGGTTCGGCCCCGCGGCTCCGCCATCGCCCCGCGTGCTCTACCGCGACGAGCACTGGGTCGCGGTGGAGAAGGCGGCGTTCGAGCCGATGACGGCGAGCGCGGGCGAGAGCCTCACCGCGCGCGTGCGTCGCCTCCCCGGCTTCGCCGATGCCGAGGCGCTCGAGGGTTGGGGCGCCGAGACGAGCGGCGTGAGCTGGTTCTCGCGTCCCGCCTCGCTCGCGTCCGTCGTCTCCGCCGAGCGCTGGCTCACGCTCGGCGTGCGCGGCAACCTGCGCAAGCAGGGCACCATCACCCGCCATCGCGACGGCGCGGCGACGGCGGGCGCGCGCTACAAGAAGCGCGGCGCGCTGGGCCGGCACTCCTGGGTCAGCGCCAGCGTCCACGACGACGACGAGCGCGCGCTGCTCGCGGACTTCGCCGGCATCGGTCATCCCGTGCTTGGAGACCCGCGCGGTGACGACGCGACCAACCAATTCCTCGAGCACCGCTTCGGCCTCGACCGCACCTTCGCCCATTGTCACGAGAGCCGGCTCGTGCTCCGAGAGGGTACGGTGCTCTGCGCGAGCTCCGAGCTGGCGCCCGACCTCTCGCAGCTCGTGGACAGCGCGCTAGACGAGCCCGCGCTCGAACGCCCCTAGAATCGCCCCGATTTGTACGCCGTGCACGATTGTCCCGTCGATCGCCCGCCGCCGCAGCTCCGCGAGCGGCACGGTCACGATGTCGAGCTGCTCGGTCTCTTCCGGGCTCGGTCTCTGAACGAGACGCGCCCCCCGGGCGCAAAAGAAGTGAGCTCGGGTCGTGTGCCGCGCCGGCTCCGTCGAAACAGTCTGGATACAAACCCAATCCTCGGCGGCGTAGCCCGTCTCCTCGAGCAGCTCGCGCCGCGCTGCGACTTCCGGCGATTCGTGCGGCTCGATCACGCCCGCTGGCAGCTCGAGGCTCGAGCTCGCGATGCCGTGTCGGTATTGCCGCACGAGCACGACCTCGGAAGCCTCGGTGACACAAAGCACGCTCGCCCAATCCGGCCCTTCGATCACGTGAAAGCGCTCGATCTCGTGGCCGTTGCCGAGGCGCACGTGCTCTTCGCGGAGGCGCAGCCAGCGCTCGTCGACGAGCAGCGTGCTGGCAAGGATTTCCCAGGGTTTCACCCGCCCGTCGTAACACGAGTCGCGGTATCATGGTCACGGTGACGGAAGATCTACGCCGCGCGCTTCGCGACCCGGGCTACACGCCGCCCCGTCGCGCCTTCCCCGACATGCTGGCGCTGCTGGCGCACCCGGAGCTCGCGGAGCACGCCGAGCGCGCGCTGCTCTCGGCCGGGCTCCCCGCCGCCACGTTCGCGGCGCAGAGCTTGCCAGAGCAAGCGCCGAGCGCCTCGCCGGCGCTGGTGCGCCTGATCGGCCGCGCGCTCCGCACGCATGATTCCCCCGAGCTCTGGCAAGCTCTCGAAGGCGCCCTCGCGAGCACTGACCTCGAGACGCGGCGCCAAGCCGCCATCGCGCTCGGCAAGAGTGGCCGGCCGCGCGCCGAGCCGCTGCTGCTCGCCTGCCTCGAGACCAACGACACCAAGCTGCTGCGTTCACTCGTGGAAGCGCTGGGCAAGGTCGGTGGCGAGGCTGCGCTCGAGCGGCTGCAGTCGCTTCAAGTGCCGGAGAGCCTGCGACAGGTGGCGGAGCGCGCGCGGCTCATGCTCGAGCGCACCACCGGCCGCACCCAAGGCGAGCCGGAGCCGATCGCCATCGACCGTCCGCTGCCCGCGCCGCTCCTGGTAGCGCTCGGCTGCCGCGCCGGCTTGGCGGCGTTCTTGGCCGAAGAAGCGGCCGCCTTCGGGGCCACCGCCCGCTCCGAGAGCGAGGTCCTGATCGAGCATGGCGGCCCGCTTCGTCCGCTGCTCTCGCTGCGCCTCGCCAGCACCATCGCGCTGGTGTGGCCGCTGCGGCACGGCCTCGATACGTCGGGGGTGCTCGCCGCGCTGCTCGAGCCGTCCCTGCTCGCGAGCCTGCGAGCATGGACGGACGGCGCGCTTCGCTTCCGTCTCGAGTGGCAAGGCGCGGGTCATCGACGCGCCGATACCTGGCGCGTCGCGCAAGGTCTCCGTGATGCTGGCTCGGAGTTGAAGAACGATCCGACGCAGGCGCCGTGGACGATCGAGGTGCGCGCCAACGAAGGGCGGCTATTGCTCAAGCCGACGGCTGCGCCCGAGCTGCGCTTCGCTTACCGCGTACGCGACGTGCCGGCCGCGTCACACCCGACGCTCGCGGCCGCGCTCGCGCGCATCGCCGGCGCCCGCGCCGACGACGTGGTGTGGGACCCGTTCGCCGGCAGCGGCGTCGAGCTGATCGAGCGCGCTCGCCTGGGTCCCGCGCGCGCCCTCCACGGAACCGATCTCGACGCGCGGGCGCTCGCTGCCGCTCGTGAGAACGCGATGCGCGCGGGGGTGAGCGAGCAGCTCCAGCTGCAGCAAGCGGACGCGCGCAACCATCGCGTGCCTGGCTTGAGCCTGGTGCTGACCAATCCGCCGATGGGTCGCCGAGTGCTGCGGGCGCGGGGCCTGTCGGGAGTGCTGTGCCAGGTCGTCAGGAACGTGGCCGGGCAGCTCGCGGCTGGTGGACGCATGGTCTGGCTTTCGCCCTTCCCCGACGCCACGGCCCGGGCCGCCGCCGACGCGGGGCTCGGCGTGGAGCGACTGACGTCTGTCGACCTCGGCGGGTTCGACGCCGAGCTGCAGCGCTTCCGGCGCTAGCGGCGGGCGCGTACGGCGCGGGCAATTGGTGCCCCGCGCCCCCTTCGCTGTGATAACTGACTGACATCGATGGTCGGCCGCGAGGGAGCGTCGGCTTCAGAAATCGCTATGCCCTGAGGCTTGACGCTTTCCGGGCGTTCATCATATTGACCCGCGAGTCATTGACCGGCTGGTCACTGACCGACCCGCCGAGCCATGCCCCGCCCTAGCGACCCCCACGCCCGCGCCCGCTTGCTCGACGCCGCGCGCACCGTGTTCTCCGAGCGGGGGCTCGATCGCGCCAAGGTCGAGGACATCACGACGCTGGCTCAGCTCTCGAAGGGCGCCTTTTACCTGCATTTCCAGAGCAAGGAAGAGGCCTTCCGCGAGCTGCTCGCGGGCGTCGTCTTGCACCTCGAGTCGATGCTGAACGATTCGAGCGACATGCAGCTCGCCACCGTACCGGGCGACGGTATGGTCACCGCCTACCTCGAAGCCTGCCACGGGAAGAACGTGGAAATATTCGAGTTCGTTTGGGAAAATCGCGCGCTCATGGCCATGGTCCTGGAGGGCGGCGGCTCCGCCAGCTACCAGCACCTGATTGAAGACTTCGCGGAGCGCGCGCAGCGTCAGACCGCCGCGCTGATTCAGCACGGGGTCGACATCGGCCTCTATCGCCCCGACCTGGCTCTCGACGCCGCCGCGGCCTTCATCGCGGGCGGTTACGATCGCCTCGCGCGGCAGCTGGTACGCGAGCAGAGCAAGCCGAACCTCGACGCCATGCTGCGCGAGGTGCAGCGCCTGTTTCTCGGGGGAATCGCGCGACCCGAAGTGTTGGTCGCGCTCGAGCACGAAGAGCAGAAACTCTCCGGGAGGCGCGACGTAGAGCGGGGCAAGAGCCTGACTGCTGGTGGCGTGGGACCCGGTTAACGCGAGAGAAATACTGAAAATGTCTGATTCCAACGTAGTTGGTAGGGGTTCGGAGTCGGCTTCTACAGCGCAGCCTGAGCGCGTGAAGGCTCCGCTCGTGGGAGTGATCGCGGGGCTTTTGATCGTCGGGGGTCTCGTCGTGTGGACCTCGACGCGCATCTCCACCGCCACTCGAGCGCAGGCCGCCCTCGCCGAGAAGCGCGTCCAAGAGTCGCAGAAGAACCTCGAGCTCGCGAAGCAGCCCGAGCGCGTCAGCGTCGTCACGCCGCAAGCCGCGACCTGGCTGCCGTCGGTCGTGCTCGACGGCACGCTCACCGCCGAGCAGTCTGCCAGCGTCGGCTTCAAAGTCGGCGGCAAGATCGGCTCGCTCAAGGTGAAGGTCGGCGATCAGGTGAAAGCCGGCGCCGTGCTCGCGACGCTCGACGCCACGGAGGCGGGCGCGCAGGCCGCCGCCGCAGCAGCGCAGGTGCGCGCCGCCGAAGCCCAGCTCGCCCTCGCGCAAGATCACGAGCAGCGCACGCAAGCCATGGTGAAGAGCGGCTCCTTCGCGGAAGCGAGCGGCGTCCAGTCGAGCCAGCAGCGAGCTCTGGCGCTCGCCCAGCTCGACGCCGCCAAAGCGCAGTCCTCGTTGGCCCGCGTCTCGCTCGGCAATCACACGCTGACGGCGCCGTTCGCCGGCACCGTGACCAAGATCCCCGACGGCATCGGCGAGGTGGTCGGTCCTGGCAGCCCCCTGTTCGAGATCGTCAACACCAAGGTGCTGAAGCTCGCCACCACCGTCAGCGAGCACGACGCCAACCTGCTCTTGCCGGGCGCGCCCGTGGAGCTCGAGCTCGAGTCGGGCAAGGCCGTCGGTCGCGTCAGCGCCGTGCTGGGCACCGTCGACCAGCGCACGCGCCGCGTACCCGTCGAAGCCACGTTCGACAACCCCGGCTTCTTGCGCGCGGGCGCGTTCGTGCAGGCCAAGGTCGCGGCCAAGTCGGAGATCCAGGTCTTGAAGCTGCCGCACGAGGTGCTGCGTCCCGGCTCGCAAGACGAGGTCATGGTGCTGGGCGACGGCGGGCGCCTCGAGGCGCGGCGCCTCGTGCTCGCGGTCGACAAAGACGGGACCCTGCTCGTGCGGCGTGGCCTGAGCGCCTCCGATCGCGTCGTCTCCAAGCCGAAGCCGGAAGCCAAGACGGGCGACGTCGTCGCCGTCGAAGGGGCTGGCAAGCCGTGAACATCTCCGCCATCGCCATCAAGCGCCCCGTCTTCACCGTGATGGTGACGGTGGCGCTGCTCGTGCTCGGCTTCATGGGCTTCGCCCGCCTCGGCAGCGACCTGTTCCCGGACGTCTCGTTCCCCGCGGTAGTGGTGACGGTCCCCTACCCGGGCGCGGGCCCCGCCGAAGTCGAGTCGCTCGTCTCCAAGCCGCTCGAGGACTCGGTCGTCAGCATCAACGGCATCGATCGCGTGCGCTCGTATTCGCGCGAGGGCTCGTCGATGTTGTTCGTCATGTTCAACCTCGGGGTCGACGTCAAAGACGCCGCCACCGAGGTGCGCGAGCGCATCTCGCAGGTGCGCTACAAGCTGCCGCCCGAAACGAAAGAGCCGATTGTCCAGCGCTTCGACGTCTCGGCCGCTCCGGTGCTGACCTACACGCTGCGCGGCGGCGGCTCGCTCTCCGAGCTGCGCGCCTACGCCGACGACGTGCTGCGCCCCGCCCTGGAGCAGGTCGAGGGCGTCGCGGCCGTGGACGTCAAGGGCGGCGCCAAGCGCGAGGTGCGCGTGGAGCTCGACCGCGCCCGCGTGGACGCTCTCGGCTTGAGCCCGGGGCAGCTGGTGCAGCGGCTGCGCCTGGAGAACCTCAACGTCCCCGCCGGCCACTACGACGAGGGCACCCGCGAAATCAGCGTGCGCACTCTGGCCGAGTTCACCGACGTCTCGCAGATCCGCGAGACGATCGTGGCCACGGCCGCCGACGGCTCGGCCGTGCGCCTGCGCGACGTCGCGACGGTGACGGACGGCTTCGAAGATCAACGCGTCCGGGTGCGGGTGAACGGCCAGGAGGCGGTCACGTTCGAGGTGCGTAAGCGCTCGGGCGAGAACACCGTCAACGTCGCGTCGCACATCAAAGCCAAGATGGCGACCCTGGAGAAGGACTTTCCGAAGGGCATCGGCGCAGCCCTGATCATCGACCAGGCTCGCATCATCAAGAGCCAAGTCGATCAGGTCGAGCACGACATCATCTTCGGCGCCGCGATGGCCGTGCTGGTGATCCTGGTCTTCATGCTCGACTTGCGCTCGACGCTGATCAGCGCCGTGGCCTTGCCGACGAGCGTCGTGGCCACGTTCTTCTTCATGTACATCTTCGGCTACACGCTGAACATGATGACGCTGCTCGCGCTGTCGCTGGCCATCGGCTTGCTGATCGACGACGCGGTGGTGGTGCGCGAGAACATCTTCAAGCACATGGAGGCCGGCAAGCCTCCGATGCAGGCCGCGCTCGACGGCACGAAGGAGGTGGCGCTGGCGGTGTTCGCCACCACCCTCACGATCGTCGCCGTGTTCATGCCGATCGCGTTCGTGGAGGGCCTGGTCGGCCAGTTCTTCCGCCAGTTCGGCATCACGATCTCGGTGGCGGTGATGATCTCGCTGTTCGTCGCCTTCACGCTCGACCCGATGTTGTCGTCGCGCTTCTCGAAAGATTTGCACGACAAGACGGATCGCTTCGCCTGGCTGAAGTTCCCCTTCGAGTGGGCGCACCGGCAGATGGAGCTCACCTACAAGGCGGTGCTGCATTGGTCGCTCCGCAACAAGCTGATCGTCGGCGCTCTGGCCATCGGCAGCCTGTTCTTCATGGGCTTCATCGCCAAGCTCACGGGCCAAGAGTTCGTCAACTCGGAAGACCGCGGCCAGTACGTGCTCGAGGCCGAGCTGCCCGCCGGCACGTCGCTGGCGGAGACGGCGCGCCTGACCGAGAGCGTCGAGACCGATCTCCTGAAGCACCCCGACTTCACGACCGTGTTCGCGACCATCGGCGATGGCGACCAAGTCAACAAGGTCAAGTGGCGCGTGGTGGCCGTCCCCAAGAACGAGCGCACCACGACGCTGGCCGACCTGAAGGAGGTCGGCCGGAGCGCGGTGGCCAAGCTGCCGGACGCCAAGATCGCCGTGACCGACCCGCCCTTCGTCGAAGGCGCCGCCACCGAAGCGGTGATCATGATCAACGTGCGCGGCGTCGAGTTCACGGACATCGAGCGCGTCGCCAATCAGATCGAAAAGATCCTGAAGAACACGCAGGGCGTCGGCGACATTCAGGTGAAGTACTCGCCGGGCCGACCCGAGCTGTCGGTCACGGTCGACCGGCAGCGCGCCGCCGATCGCGGGCTGACGGCGGCTGAGGTCGCGCTCGCGCTGCGCAACGCGCTCGAGGGTGAAGAGGCGGGCAAGCTGCGCCAGCCCGGCCAGCGCGACGACGTCCCGATCAAGGTGCGGCTGGACAAAACCTACCGCGGGGACGCCGCGGCGCTGGCCAACGTGACGATCGCCACCCCGCGCGGCCCGGTGAAGCTCACGGACGTGGTGAACATCGCGCGCACCGACGGCCCGCAGGTGATCGAGCGCGAGAACCGCAATCGCCAGGTGACGATCTGGGCGACGCCGATCGGGCGGCCGCTGGGCGACGTGGCCGCCGAGTTCCAGCCCGCCATCGCGAAGCTGCCGCTCGCCCCGGGCATGAGCATTTTCTACGATGGCCAGCTGCGGCTGATGAACGAGAACAACTCGAACATGGCCATCGCGCTGCTGCTCGGCGTGGTGTTCATCTACATCGTGCTGGCGTCGCAGTTCGAGAGCTTCATTCACCCGCTCACGATCATGGTGACGTTGCCGCTCGCCCTCGTCGGCGGCATCATGGGGCTCTTCCTCACGAACAACACGCTGGCGATGGGCGCCCTCATCGGCATCGTGCTGCTCATGGGTCTCGTGACGAAGAACGCCATTTTGCTCGTCGACCGCGCGATCGTGCGCGTGCGTGATCACGGCGAGACGCCGCTCCAAGCCATCTTGGAGGCCGGTCCCGAGCGCTTGCGTCCGATTCTGATGACGTCGGCGGCGATGGTGCTGGGTATGTGGCCGACCGCGGTCGGTGACAGTGAAGGCAGCGAGTTCCGCGCCCCCATGGCCATCGCCGTCATCGGCGGCGTGATCAGCTCGACGCTGCTCTCGCTCGTCGTGGTGCCGGTCGTGTATTTGAGCATCGAGAACCTCAAAGGCTTCATTTCGCGCTTCCACGGGGGCAAGGGTCGCAAGGCGCAGCGCGCGCCGGCCCCCGCCTACACCGGCGACAAGGCGGGTGATCTCGCCCCCGCTCCCGTGCTCACCAAGAGCCTGTGAACGCGCGCCGCGCTACTTAGGAGAATCGGATCCATGACTCGCAATGCTCTGGTGGTGCGCACTGCGCTCTCGCTCTTGCTCGGCGCGGGCAGCGGCCTCGCTCAACCCGCGCCGGCGGCAACGCCCGCGCCGGCGGCAGCCCCCACGCCGGGTGCGCCCGTCCCGGCTCAGCCGGCCAAGCCCGCGCTCGCGCCGCCATCCGCGGCTCTGGGCGCGACGGGGCCCGACGCGCCCGTCGGTAGGGTCACGCAACAGCTGCAAGCCAAGCTGGAAACGATGATGCGAGGTACCGGGCTGACCTCGCACCAGGTGGCCGAGCGGGCCGTCAAGAATAGCCACCAGGTCACGGCCAAGCGCCGCGCCATCGAGTCCGCCGACGCGGCCGTGGATCAAGCCAAGGCGAGCTTTTACCCGAGCCTGACGCTCAGCGCCCGCTACACCCGCCTCTCCGACATCGACACACCGAACCTCGGCACGATCGCCGCGCCGCCGCCTGGCACGGAGCCCGGCTTGATTCCGGCCGGAACGCCGCTGTTCGCGTTTCCCCTGAGCTTTCCGACGATTCTGAACAACTACGTCGCCCAAGCGGAGCTGAAGGTTCCGCTGTCCGACTACGTGCTGCGCACCTCGCGCGCGATCTCGGGCGCGAACCGCGTGAAGCGGGCGAGCGAGCTCGACGAGCGCTCGACGAAGCTATCGGTCGCTCGCGACGCCCGCGTGGCTTATTACCAGTGGATCCGCACGCAAGGGCTGGCCTTCGTCGGCGCCCAGTCCATCGAGCAGGCCAAGGGTCACTTGGCCGACGCCAACAACGCTTTCCAGGCCGGCCTCGTCTCCAAGGCCGACGTGCTGCGCGCCGAGAGCGGCGTGAAGAGCGCAGAGCTCTTCGACGAGCGAGCGAAGAGCAACGTGCAGCTCGCGACCACGCGCCTGC
Source organism: Pseudomonadota bacterium (assembly GCA_023431345.1). Classification (GTDB taxonomy): domain Bacteria; phylum Myxococcota_A; class Polyangia; order Polyangiales; family Polyangiaceae; genus PMG-095. The sequence continues at coordinate 6,850 of JAEYWK010000056.1, read as the reverse complement.
GCGTGCTGATGCGCGACGCCTCCGGCGCCGAGTATGACGTAGGCGAGAACATCCTCGCTCCGCTGCCGGCCTTGGCCGGCACCGCGTCGGAAGAGGCGGCGTACCGCGAGGCCGTCTCGCAGCGACTCGAGCTCAAGGGCTTGTACGAGAACGAGCACGCGATCCGCGACCAAGCCGCGCTCACCAGCGCCGCCAATTATCCGCGCCTCGACGCCGCGGCCAGCGCGCAGTACGCCAACCCGAATCAGCGTTACTTCCCTCAAGAAGACAAGTTTCGCGGCACTTGGGACGCGAGCCTCGTCTTGAGCTGGACTCCGACCGCGATCTTCGGGGGACGAGCCGGAACGCGCTCACTCGAAGCCAAAGCGGCCGAGCTCGCCGCTCAGCGCGCGGCCTTGCTCGACGGCCTCCGGCTGGAGGTCGCGCAAGCTCTTGCCGCCGAGCGCGACGCTCGCTTCGCCGTCACCGTATCGCAGCAAGCACTCGCCGCCGCCGACGAAGGCTACCGCGTGCGCCGTGAGCTGTTCCGTGGCGGCCGCGCCACGCTGGTCGAAGTCACGGACTCGGAGACCGAGCTGACGCGCGCGCGGCTCGAGCTGGTCAACGCTCACGTCGACCTACGCATCGCTCAGGTCGAGCTCGAGCACGTGCTCGGACGCGACGCCAAGTAGCCGACACTCGCGGCGCGCTGCTACCTCGCCGGTCGCAGCGACGAACAGTCCAGCGTGCCGACGAGCGCGCGTAGCTTGCCGGCGTAACGCGCGTCCTTCTCGAAAGCGCGCCAGCCTCTCTCATCGAAGTGGCAGCGGTACGGCTCGCCGCGCGCGTCCTTGAACAGCACCGAGTAGCTCTCGCTGCGCTTCCCTTCGCGCTCGCAGCCGAGCGTCGCGCAGTCGCGTCGAGCCAGCTGCGCGCTCGGCCAATAGGGGGGGCTGGTTTCGAGTCGCCCCTCCGCTCGCTCTTCGCGCGCGCGCGACCACTCGACCTGCTCGACCTCGCATTTTTCCGCGTAGACCGGCTCGTCACGGTGCTTCGGGGAGCAGACCTGCTGCTGCGTGAACGTACCGTCGCCCCGATCGCGCTTTTCCGTCCGGCATTCCTCGCCGCTCACGACCTGCTTCACGCCGCGCTGCTCACGTCGTCGTGACCGCACTGGGGCGTCGGCGGGCAGCTCGTCGCACCACGCGGACTTTCGCACCGGTCCTAGCCGCTCGACCGCGACGCTGCGCTGCCAGCTCAGCTCGACGACGACGAAGCGCTGATCGCGCTTCCAGACCAGCAGCAGGACCGTCACCACGACGCCGAGCAGCGCCGCTACCGGCAGCGCCACTTTCCACAGCGGGCGCTTCGGAGGCTCACTCGCCGGCCCCGCCGCGTACGCCATCTCGTGCGAGGCGGGCGCCGCGACCTGCAGCGTGACCTGAGCGCCTTCCGCGAGCGACGCCCCGCACTGCCCGCAGTTGTGCGCCCGACGGGAGCTGGGCGCGCTGCAGTAGCGGCAGCTGATGTCGGCGCCGACGAGCTCGTGGTTTTGCACCGCGACCTTCTCGTGGTCGGCGGGAAAGTAGCGAGCGTTCGGGTCTTGCGCGGCGCCGCAGTGGGGGCAGTGACGGTGGGTGAGGCCGAGCAGCTTCTTGGAACCGCAGCAGGGGCAGTCCCACACCATCTCGTAGACGAGCTCGGCCATGATCCAACAGCGTAGGGCGCGCGCTAGCGTCGAATCAATAGCTCGCGTCGGCTGACGGTCAGTCGCGTTCGAGGCGTCTCGGGCTCGGGCTCGCTTTCGGTTGCGGCAAACCGATCAGGTAGGTCAGCGACGCTGGCATGCGGGGCACTCTGACCCGCCCATATTCCCAGCGGTAATCGCTGGCTCCCAGTGCGCTCACGAGCGCCTCGAGCTCCCGGGGGCTGTAGACCCGTAGGCAGGAAATCAAGCCGTCCCAAATCGTGCACAGGGGGACGACAGGCACCGCATAAGTGAGCAGCAGCCGGCTCCAGCGAAAGGGCTTGATGAAGGGAGTCACGAACAGCTGAGCGGTGGTGCCGAGCACGACCTGCAACATGCTGAAGAGCGAGCGCTGCCCGAGCTCCACCAGGGCCACCCCTCGCCTCTGCCGCACCGCGTCTTCCAGGCAGGCGCGCGCCTGCTCCGGACGCAGGTGGTGAAAGCCATTACACACCAGGCGAAAGCCATCGAGGTCGGGCGGCACGTCCCGGGCGTCGATCGAGCGCGGATCGGTCTCCACCCAGCCCGGGAAGCGCGAGCGCGTGAGCTCCCAGCGCGACGGGGTGGGATAAAGGTCGGTCAGGCGCAGCTTGAGCGGACGACGCAGGCGCTCGCGCACCTGGCCCGTGATCATCACCGAAGAACCGCCGCCGCCCGAGCACAAGTCGACGATGCGTTCGTCACCGGTCTGCCGCAGAGCCTCGGTGAGCCGCTCGCTGAACGGCGCGTACGGCACCTTCGAGAAGCCGCCCATGTGGCTCAGGAAATCGGTCATGTACTCGCGGACCACGCCCGGGAACCAAGGTTGGTCCTCGAACTCGAAGCCGTGGATGCGACCCATGCCAGGCTAGGCTAGACCGACTCCGTGACTGAAAGCACCGCGAATCCGGCCGCTCGCCGCCCCCTCGGCGTCTACATCCATTTCCCGTGGTGCCTGAAGAAGTGCCCCTACTGCGACTTTCTGAGCGTCGCGGCCGCCCGTGACGCCATTCCCCACGCCGCCTACGCCGACGCGGTGCTGCGCGAGCTCAACGCCCGCTTGCCGGAGCTCGCGCCGGGCACACGGCTCGAGACCATCTTCTTCGGCGGCGGGACGCCGTCGCTGTGGGCCACCGAGGAGCTCGCGCGGGTGCTCGACGGCGTGCTCGACGCCTTTCGAGGGCAGCGGGCGGACGAGGTCGAGGTAACGGCCGAGTGTAACCCCACCAGCCTCGACGCGAGCAAAGCCCGGGCGCTGCGCGACGCCGGCGTCAACCGGCTGAGCTTGGGCGTGCAGGGGCTCGACGCGGAGCGACTGGCGTTCCTCGGGCGTCTTCACGATCCGGAAGGCGGCCTCGACGCGGCGCGCGCGGCCCTCGGCGCCGCCATGCCGCGCGTCTCGGTCGACTTCATCTTCGGCGTCGCCGGCCAAACCGCCGATGAAGCCGCGGAGGAGGCCACGAGACTCGCCGCGCTCGGCACCACTCATGTCTCGGCGTACGCGCTCACCATCGAGCCTGGCACCGAGTTCGGCGCGCGCGCCAAGAAAGGCCGCCTGCCCCTGCTCGACGAGGCCCTGGTCGCCGACTCGTTCACCGCCGTCGATCACGCGCTCACGCGAGCAGGCTTCGATCACTACGAAGTCAGCAACTTCGCGCGCCAAGGTCACGTCTCTCGCCACAACCTCGGCTACTGGCGCGGCTACGACTACTTGGGCCTCGGTACCGGCGCTTGGGGAACCGTAACGCTGCCGAGCGGACGCCTGCGCTACCGAGGCAATCCCTCGCCGGAGCGCTACCAAGCGCAAAGCTTCGTCGAGCCGTTCGCGGCGAGCAGCGCCGCGACTGCCGTGCTCGAGCCGCTCGACGCCGAAACTTCCTTGCGCGAGCGCATCATGCTCGGGCTGCGCCTCGCGGAGGGGCTCGATCTCGAGAGCGCCGCGAGCGAGCTAGGCGTGGTTGCCCTGCCGGAGGAGCGACGACGCGCGCTCGAAAAGCTCGAGCGCGCGCGACGCATCGTCCGCTCCGACAACGGCCGCCTGCGCATCCCGAAGAATCAGTGGCTCTTCGCGGACGGCATCATCAGCCAGCTGCTGTAACGTCACCTCACGCGCGGCGACGGCGCGCCAGCATCGCGCCCAGGCCGACGAGGCCCAGCGCCAACGCCGCGCCGCTGCCGCTGGTGTTGGCCGCGCTCACGCTGCAGCCGCCATCGTCTTCGGCGGGAGGTGTGGTGGGGGTCGTGCCGGTTCCGGCGGTGGCGGCGCCGGCCGTCGCGGCGCCGCCCGTCGCCGTTCCGGCGCTGGTGCCTCCCGTGGTGCTACCTCCGGTGTCGCTGCCGCCGCTGCCGCCGCTCGGTGTGCCGCCGCCGCCAGGCGCGTCGCTCGGCTTGGTGAACGTGCAGAAGGTGCCAACGCACTTGGCTCCCTCTCCGCGACACTTGCAGTCGGCGTCGCCGTTGGCCGGGGTGCACCAGCCGTCTTGCGACTTCGGCTGCGTGCCCGCTGGGTTGCAGTAGAAAATCTTGTCGCCCACGGGCGTCTTGGTCGTCTTGGACCAGTTGCAGACGTCACCGCCGCAGACGTCGCCGCCGTTGCCCGGGCAGTCGATGTCGTTGTAGCAGGCCTCGCCCTCCGCCAAGGCGACAGGCGCCAAGAGCAGCGTGGCAGAAGCGACGAGAGAACCCGCAGCACGACGAAGCATGGCTTTCATTGAAATCTCCTCTAGACCGGGTCTACCACAGGCCAGACGCGGGGGAAGCGCTGTGGGATAGCGCCGGAATCCATCGCCCCATTCGCCGGTTTTTGCCGCGATGTGGCGCGTTTGGACCCATCATTTGGGCACGATGATCGGATTGCAGTTGGTGAACACGATCGAGGTATCGACGCGGAAGTGGGAGGCATTCGTGTGCCGCTCGGCATGGAAAAGATCCAGGGTGTAGCTTCCACCCAGCTTCATGTCGAAGCGCTCGGCTACCGCATCGAGGTCGATGCTGCGGCTCTTCTCCGGATGCAAACCGCCGAGATCGATGCCGAGGTGACCGTTCACGAAGACCCACAAGTCGTCGTCACCGGTGAAAGTGAAAATCTCGCCGCCGCGATAGGTGAACGTGGTGTGCAGCTCGAACGTGAACGAGAAGTTGTGCGGCGTCCCCTTGGTGTTGCCGAAGCCGCGGCCATCGATAGGAAAGAACGCGCCGTTGTCGTAAGACGAGATGCCATTGCCAACTTCGACCAGCGGGATCGTAAACTCGATGGCTTCGTTCACCCCGTCGGTGTTGCGGTACCACTCGTCAAAGCGCGCCTTGCTCGTCGTCTGCTGACCGTACTGCGAGACCATCGGCCCTTTGGGCTTGTAGACCGGCTTCAGATCTTTACCGAGGATGTCCTCGACGATGCCCTCGGAGGCGTCGTTACCGGAGAACGCTTCGAAGTCGGGATGACCGCCCTCCTCATTCGCCCCTCTGAAGTCGCGTACGAGGCCCGTCAAATTCGGCGAGCACTCGCCGTTGCCCGTCGCGCCCGTCCCGTCGCCGCTGCCCTTGCCACCACCTAGGTTCAGATCGGGCTGACCATTGGTGCCGTCATTGGCCCCGTTGCCGCCGTCGACGGTGCTCGCGTCAGCGCCTCCACACGCCAGGGTAGTGAGAGAAAATAACGTCAGAATGAGAAGTGGGGCGGAATGTAACGGGGCCATGCGTGTACCTCGGAGGGCAAAAGCGATCGTCTAAGAATACCCCAAGAGCCACGGCCACGCTGTCGCGACCACCGCTGACCCTTCGCCGCACGCAGTCATACTGCACATTTACAGCCACCGTGCGTCCTGAGTGCCTCCTGCGTGCCGTCAAGCGTCGAGGCACGCCCGCCCCCCTGATGATAACTGCTGAGGGTGATAAGCAATCGAGCGCTGCGGCGGGCATAGCAGACCCGCAAGGCCTGGCGTTCGTCCGCGCGGCTGAGACTCGCGCAGTGCTGGGCGCTGTCAACGTCGAGCGGGTGCTGCGCGTCGCCCGCGCAGCACCACCTGATACTCGCGCACGTCGAAGCCGCGCAGCGCCTCGACGTGCTGGACCTGCAGCGCGTCCCACGGAATGTCGACGATGCTCTGCGTGTCGTCGTCGATGAAGTGATGGTGCGGCGAAAGCTTCGGATCGAACACGACCTTGCCCTCCGCCAGCACCAACTCGCGGAGGAGCCCCTTCTCTACGAACAGGTTGAGCGTGTTGTAAACCGTGGCGCGTGACAGCACCGGGAAGCGCTCTTTCACGCGCGCCCAGACTTGCTCGGCGGACGGGTGCTCTTCCGTTCCGAGCACGTAGTCGGCGACGGCGACACGCTGCGCCGAAGGCTGAATGCCAGCTTGCTCCAGAACATCAACCACGCCGGCGGTCATGCCATTTAGACTAAGTCTAAGGGTGGACATCGTCAAGCACGGACCGGCGCTTTTTGGGCTGCGTCCGGGAGTGATAGCCTCGGGCCGCTCTTCGTCTCTGCGCCGCTCCCCTCCCCGCGGCTTGGCCCTGCTCACCCTCCCGCCGTTCGCCGCCCCGGACAACTAGATGAAATCCTGGCTCGCCGCCCGCTGGCAGGCGTTCCTCGGGTCGTACGACCCCGACGAAGCCGTCGCGAAGTCTTCGCCGATCTCATCGGTCGGAGCGGCCGCGCTGCTGGCGCTGGTCTACCTCGTGGTCGGCGAGGTGCCCGCGTTGAGGGAGCTCTCACAAGCATCGGCGACCGGCCCCAGCGTGCTGCTGGCCCTCACGGGCGGGCTGCTCACGCACGTCGCTTACCGCGAGCGCTGCCGCGGGACGTGGGGCGCGCTCGCAACGCTCCTCGACAACGGCCTCTACGCTGCGTCGCTGTCGCTGATGGCGATCCACACGCGCGGGGGCTTTGCGACCGGCTTCGCAGTGGTACAGGCGCTGGTCGTGCTGGCGTTTCCGGCGAGCTTCTATGGCTTCAGCTTGCTGATGTGGCTGTCGCTCAGCTCGCCGACGCTTTGCCTCTTGGCGTGGCATCGCCCCGACGTCACCGTCACGCTCGTGCTCTTGGCCTCGTGCGGCATCGCGGCGATGATGATGGTGCACACGCAGAAGAGCCGCGAGCTGCTGGCGGGGGGGGCCCCCCCCCCCCCCCCGCGGGGCGCC
>JAEYWK010000222.1 GCA_023431345.1 Pseudomonadota bacterium | reverse complement strand
TGCAGACCCTCCTCAGCTACGAGGCAGGGTTCGAAGCTGGGCTCCAGGCCAGCAGCAGGGTCTGAGACTTGTGCGGTATCGACAGACGGGCACGGGCACGGGCACGTTTACGCCGAGACCAGCAATTTAGGGACACTCCCTAGTGCGGGATCAAGCCGCCGAAATAGGCGCCCGCGCCGGCCGCGAGCAGCACGATGGCGACGATGGCGGCCACGATGCCCCCTTTGCCCGACCTGAGCTCAGGGTACGGCTCGGGGGGCGCCACCGACGAGGGCGGCTTCGGCGCCGGCACCAGCACCGCGCTCGGCGGGGGCTCGGAGTCGGCCTCGGGTGGCGACGACGAGATCGGGCGACCGCGGCCCGTGAGCGGATCGTCTTCGAGCGCGGCCAAGTTGCCGATCTCGAATTTCTCGCTCGTGGGATCGTGAGAGCGCTTGGGGGAGAGCCCGAGGTTGCCGAGATCTTCGCCCCAGTCGTTCGGCGCCTTGAAGCCGCCGATCTCGAGGGGCAGCGAGCCGACGACGGAGCCGCCGGTGTTCGACTTGCGATCACCGCTGGTGTCGATGGAGGTGAACTCCAGCATCGCTTCGTCGATCAGCGTGCCGATGATGGATTGGCGCTTGGCGGCGCGACGCTTCTGGTCACGCTCACGGCGAATCGGCTCGACGAGCTCGGCGATGTCGAAAGACGAGACGCTCCGCCCCATGCGAAACAGCAGCTGATTGAGGGCCGTCCCGAACTCCCGGGCGCGCTGGTAGCGCTCCGCCGGATCTTCGGTGAGCGCTTTCATCAGCACGCGCTCGAGGTCGGCGGAGACGTTCGGGTTGAGCTGACGGATGGAGGGCACTCGCGCCGATTGCACCATGCGCACGGTCTCGAGGTCCGATTCGCCCATGAACAGGCGACGCCCCGCGAGCAGCTCCCACAAGATGATGCCGACCGCGAAAATGTCGGTGCGCGCGTCCACGGCCAGGCCCTTGGCCGCCTCCGGCGACAGGTAGCTGAACTTGCCCTTGATGATGCCCGGTTCGCTGCGCTCGAGCTGGCTGTTGGCCTTGGCCAAGCCGAAGTCCACGATCTTGACCTCGCCGTGCCGCGTGATGAGCACGTTGGGCGGCGACATATCGCGGTGCACGATGCGCAGGCTCTCGCCCTTGCTGTCCACGAGCTCGTGCGCGTAGGCGAGGCCTTCGCAGATGCGCACGCAGATCAAGCACGCCTCTTCGACGGGGAAGGGCAAGTTGTGCTTGCGGCGGTGCTCGATGACGCCCTTCAGATCGGCGCCGTCGACGTACTCCATGACGATGAAGTAGGTGTTGTCGCCCACACCGATGTCGAAGACCTGCACGCAGTTCGAGTGCGACAGGTGGGCGCTGACCCGCGCCTCGTCGAGGAACATGCCGATGAACTGCTTCTTCTCCGAAAGGTGAGGAAGCACGCGCTTGATGGCGACGATCTTCTTGAAGCCCTCGAGCCCCGCGCTCTCGGCGCGGTAGACCTCCGCCATTCCCCCGGCAGCGACCTTCTCGAGAACCTTGTAGCGCTGTTGGGGGGTCGCCATCGGCAAACCTGCGCTCGGCGTGGGGCGATCGCGAGGTGGAGCCAGCCTAAGGGCCCGCGAATGGCTAAGTCAATCGCCAGCCAGGCGCCTCGGCCGTGATCGAGACCGACGGAGCCCGTCGCGCGCCCGCGGCCCCGGCTCCGGCAGGCTCGAGCCAGTGAAACCTGCGCGAGCGCGGTCGCGAGAGACGGCAAAGCGCTGGGCGCTACCTAGATCCGCTTGACCTCCGGAAAAAAACCGAAAATAAGCCTCGCATGAGCGGCCACGGCGACCACGACCAAGCGCACGATGATCACGACGACGATCACCACGACGACGATCACCACGCGCCGCCTGCGCTGCCGGAGCCCGCGACGCCGTTGTGGCTCACGATCCTGGGCATCGGGCTGTTCCTAGTAGCTGGAATCCTGTTCATCGCGACGCGCTCCGATGGCAAGACGGCAGCTGAGCTCGCCGCCGCAGCAGATGCGGACGCGGCCAGCCCGAGCGCGGCCGCGCCGAATCCTCCGACCGACGCAGCGCAACCAGCCGCTCGGCCGCAGCGTCCTGGTCACGAAGGTCACGATCACGATTGAAATTCCTGGCGGAGCTAGCGCCGTCGTGTTAGCTCCCCGCTCCCTTTCAAGCGGTGGCCTCACCACCGCAACCCAATCCCAAGGGGCCATAGCTCAGCTGGGAGAGCGCCTGACTGGCAGTCAGGAGGTCAGCGGTTCGATCCCGCTTGGCTCCACCAAACGGGGCGGCAATAGCCGCCCCGTTTTGCGTTTCGGGTGGCGGCGGCTAGCCGGCCGCCTCGGCGCGTTTGCAGAGCTTGACCGCCGCGCGTGCCTGGCACCGTAATTGCTCTCCAGAGGCGGAGATGGACGGCTTCAAGGTTCTCATCGTCGACGACCAGCCGGCGGTGCTGGCGGCGCTCGAGGTGCTCTTCGACGTGCACGGCTTCGAGACGCTCGTCGCGCGAACGCCCGAGCAGGCCCTTACGCTCGTGAGATCCGAGCAGCTGGGCGTGGTGCTGCAAGACATGAACTTCCACCGCGACGCGACCAGCGGCGAAGAGGGAGAAGCGCTCTTGCACGCCATTCGCAAGCTCGACCCCGAGCTGCCGGTCGTGCTGATGACGGCGTTCCAGTCGCTCGAGGCCGCGGTGCGGCTCGTGCGCGCGGGAGCCAGCGACTACATCGCCAAGCCGTGGAACGACGACAAGCTCGTCGCCACGATCAAGAACCTGATGCGGCTCCGCGAGCTCTCGCAAGAAAACTTGCGGCTGCGCGCCAGCTCGAACCGCGCCCGCGCCGTGCTGACGAGCGAGCACGACCTGTGCGGCTTGGTCTACGAGAGCGCGGCCATGCACGAGGTGGTGCGCTTGGCGGCCAAGGTCGCGCCGTCGGAGGCGGCGGTGCTCGTCACGGGTCCTAACGGCTCCGGAAAGGAGCGCGTGGCGCAGATCGTCCAAGCCAACTCGCGCCGCAAGCACAGGCCGTTCGTGAAGGTGAACGCGGGCGGGCTACCGGACGAGCTGCTCGAAGCGGAGCTGTTCGGCGCGGAGGCGGGCGCCTACACCGGCGCCAAGAAGCTGCGCATCGGCCGCTTCGAAGAGGCGGACGGCGGCACGCTGTTCCTCGATGAAATCGGCAACCTGTCGGTGATGGGGCAAATGAAGCTGCTGCGTGTGCTGCAGACGGGCGAGTTTCAGCGCCTCGGCAGCAACACCACGCGCAAGGTGGACGTGCGGCTCATCAGCGCGACCAACGCCGACCTGCCGCGCGCCATCGCCCAAGGCAGCTTCCGCGAGGATCTTTACTTCCGGCTCAACGTGATCGAGCTGCCGATCCCGGCGCTGCGCGATCGTGCCGATGACGTGCTGCCGCTGGCCGAGCACCTGCTGCAGCATCACCAAGCTGCCAGCGGCCAAGCCTACGAGGTGACGCCAGACGCGCGGCGCGCGCTGGTCGATCACGAGTGGCCCGGCAACGTGCGGGAGCTGGAGAACCGCATCCAGCGAGCCACCCTCGTCTGTCAGGCGCCGCGCATCACGGCCGCCGACCTGGGACTGGCCGCCGGCGCGCAGGCGGCGGCCCCGAGCGCCGAGCCGCTCGGCGGCGCGCTGCCGTCGCCTCCCGCGCGTGGCTCGTCGGATCCCGAGCGCGCCGAGCTCGAGCGCATTCTGGTCGAGAGCGGCGGCGTGGTGGCGACCGCCGCCGCCATGCTCGGCGTCAGCCGCCAAGCGCTTTACCGCCGTATGGATCGGCTCGGCGTGGAGCTCGAGCGCCGTCCGAAAGGTTGAGGGCCGGGCGATGCGAGGCACCTCGCTGCTCTCAGCGCCGCTCTCGAGCGTCCTCGCCGCGCCCGCGCTGGGCCTGCTGGGTTGGCTGCTCGGCGCTCCCGCGACGGCGAGCGCGGCCGTAGCCCTGGTCGCCGCCGGCGTCATGGCGCTCCAGCGCCGCGGCCTCACCGGGGATCGGCAGAGCTGGGAGCTGGTCGCGAAGACGGCGCGCGCCGAGCGCTCCGAGCAAGGCCGCCTGCTGCAAGCGGTGGTCGAGAACGCGCCGATGGCGATCGTCGTCTATGGCGACGCGGGCAAAATCGCTTACTCCAATGCGCTGGCGCGCGCGCTGTTCGCGGAAGACCAGCCGCTCGAGAACGAGAATTTTCTGCGCCTCGTTCAGAACGCGCCGGAAGCCCTGAAGCAGGCGTTGATTCGCGACGGCGACGCGCTGTTCACGGTCGACGACGCCGGGCAGTCCGCCACGTACGGGCTCAGCCGGCGCTTCTTCGACCTGAGCGGCGAGCGCCACACGCTGCTCATGGTGAAAGAGCTCACGCCGGAGCTCGGACGTCAGGAGATCGACGTCTGGAAGAACGTGATTCGCATCATCAACCACGAGCTGAACAACTCGCTGGCGCCGATTTCGTCGATGGTGCACTCCGCCAAGCTGATCGCGCAGCAGCCCGAGCAGCTCGCCAAGCTGGGCAAGGTCTTCGACACCATCGAGGAGCGCACCCACCACTTGGCAGGCTTCCTCGAGGGCTACGCGCGCTTCGCTCGCCTACCGAAGCCGCGCGCGGAGCGCGTGGTGTGGCAGCCCTTCCTCGAAGGCCTGGGCGCGCTCTTCCCCCAAGCCCGTCTGCCTTCCGGGGAAGGCTTGGTGGACTCCTGGTTCGACAAAGCGCAGGTGCAGCAAACGCTGATCAACCTGCTCAAGAACGCCATCGAGGCATCGGGCGACACCCCCCACGTCGAGCTCTCGGTGGAGGTCGGCGGCGACGGAGCCGCGAGCATCACGGTCGCTGATCGCGGCAGCGGCATGACGGATGACGTGCTGCGGCACGCGCTGGTGCCCTTCTTCTCCACCAAAGAGAAGGGTACGGGCTTGGGTCTGGCGCTGTGTCGCGAGATCATCGAAGCCCACCGAGGCAAGCTGCGGCTCGCGCGGCGTGAAGGCGGAGGTATGGAAATCACCTGCTGGCTGCCAGGCAGGGCGACCGTCGTTGCGCCACGCACGGGCCGCCTCACGCTCACGCGGGCGTGACAGCTGTCCGGACAGCTGTCCGCGGGGCCGCTACTCCCAGGAGTAGCCGAGCGACATGCTGATCACGGCCCCGCTGCCGAACAGCACGTCGATGGCCATGCGCTCTTCGTGGTTCGGCTCGCCAGAGCCCTCGACGAGCTCGACGTTGTCCGTGTTGAGCAGCTTCGCGAAGCCCACACAGCCGATCATGGTGAAGCCACGCCGGTGGATGTAGTCGAAGCCGAGCACCCCTTGCACCAGGTACGAGGGCTTGACGTTGATGGTGACGACGTCTCGATTCGGATCGGCGTCGGGGTCGTTCTTGTCGTTGAAGGGCAGCTCTCCGAGCCCGCTCGTGGCGTTGAAGCCAGCGCCCAAGAACGGCGTGAAGTTCGAGGTCAGGATGTTGTAGCGGCCGCGCAGGCCCACCTTCCAGCCGAACAGCGAGAAGCCGGTGCCGAGATCGACCGCGACGTGTGGGTGCGCGTTGTAGGTCAGCACCGGCCCGAAGCCCGCCAGGCCGTTCCAGCCCAGCTCGGCCGTCAACGCCAGCTTCCGCAGGGAGCGGATCGGACGAATGTCCGCGGGGGTGATGGCCGGAACGCTGACTCGGATCGGCGAAGCGGCGGGCGCGGCGGGCGGCGCAGGCGGAACATCCGCGTAGGGCGTTTCCAGCGCCTCCGCGGCGGGCGTCGGCGCGGGAGCCGCAGCGGCCGGTGCAGCGCCCTCGCCCGCAGGCGGGACCGGCGGGCTCGGCGCCGCTTCGGACGCCGGCGCAGGGCCCGGCACGGGCGCCGGAGCGGCAACTGGAGGCGAGACGGGCGGCAGGGGCTGGGCGCGCGCTGCGGTGGCCACGAGCACGCTCGCAGCGCACAGGGTAGCCAGGAGTCGCGGCAGGGGCATGAGACTTCTACCAAGCATGAGTCGGGCCAAGTCAGAAGCTCACTTTCAGGGAAGCGCCCAGATCACCCCCCGCGACCTGAGGGGCTAGCTCGATCAGGGGTTGCCGATGCCCGTCACGCGGGGGCGAGAAGTCACGCCGGGGGGCGCTGGGCGAGCTCGGTTGGTCGAGCTCGTGCAAGAACAGACCCGTGATGAACATACCGAGCGAGCTGGCGGCGCTGATGATCGCGGCGGTGCGGTAGCGGTTGCGCTCGACGATCGACGCTTCATACGCGACGAGGTCGGCGCTGACGACGATTTTGTAATCCGGATTGCGGGCGGCCCCCTCCTGTCGCCTGCGGCGCAGCAAGAAATTTTCGGCCCGGTTCTCGGAGCGCACCGCGAACGCGCTGAGCGCGACGCTCGCGCCGAGCGAGGCGCCGGCACCGATGAAGAGCAGCTCCGAGATGCCGCGCTGGACGGTGGGCTCGAGCACCACGTGCTCGGTGCGCGCTTGCCCGTGCGAGAGCTTGAAGTCGCGCCGCACGAGGCGCTTGCCCTTTTGCGCGACGCTCAGCTGGTGCGGGCCCGCCGAGAGCGGGACCGTGAGCGTGCCGCCCCCCGCTCCCACCCACACGCCATCCACGTACACGTCGGAGCCCGCGGGCGCCCAGACGTAGAGCGACGTGGGGAGCTCGGTCAGGCGCACTTCGGTGAGCAGGAGCTCGCCGGCCACCGCCGTGACCTCGCGCGTCACCTCGTGGTGCCCGGGAGCCTGCACGCGCGCGCGATGGGAACCAGGCGCGACCTCACGGATCAGCGGCGAGGGTCCGGGGGCGCCGCCGTCGAGCGAGATGCGCGCGCCTGGCGTCTCGCTCACGATCATGAGCCGCGTCGGGCGCGTCTGCGGCTTGCTCGGCGCCGCCGCGCCCGCGGTCTCCTGGCGCTCGGGCGCAAGCGAAAGCTCCCGGATGGCTTGCTCCGCGTCGGCGCGCCGCGACCCTTGCGGCTCTTGCGCGAGGTAGCGACGGAACAAGGTCAGCGCGCGCTCGACGTGCTCGAGGCGCCCTGTCCGAGCGTACTGCTTGCGCTCCGCTTGCGCGAGTGAGAAGGCGATCGCCGGTAGCGGAGTGAGCTCGTACGCCGCTTCGAGGGCTTGGATGGCGGCTGGGTAGTCGCCCGCCGCGTAGGCGTTCGCGCCCGCACGAAACGACGCTTTGGCTCGCTCGACGTCGGCTGCCCCCTGCGCGCGCGCCAAGCAGGGCGAGAGCAGCGCCACTAGCAAGGGGACGTAGCGCAAAGCGCGCCTCATTCCAGCGCCACCTTCGTCAGCCACAGGCCGTCCGCGTCCGCCACCACGACGTCGGTGAAGGTGTCGCCGTTGACGTCGGTCACGACCACGCTGCGCGCGTCGCGAAAGGCCGCCAGCCGATCGACCGCGTCGTACACGCGGCCGTCGCTCTTCGTGCGCGCGACGTACAAGCCCTCGCGGGTCACATAGGCGATGCGCAGATCGTCGCCCCGGAAGAGGCTCAGGCCGCGAACGTCGCGCTCGGCCGGCACGGCCACGAAGGTGCTGTCTTCGAGCGAGAAGCGGCCCGTGCCATCGTTGAACAGCAGCCGCGGCTTGCGCGGCCCGAGGCGGGCATCGCCCGTGAGCAAGACCAAATCGGGGCCGGCGCCGACGCGGAGCTTGCCCGCAGCCAGCACCGGCTCCGGGCAGGGCTCGCCCAGCTCGAGCTGCTGGAGGAGCTGCGCGCTGCCCTGCAGCGCTCCAGCGGCGTAATTGATCCGGTAGATGACCAGTGCGCAGGTAGCGTAGGCGCCGGGCGCGCCGGGATGGAGCGCCTCGGGCTCGTCCGGCGCGTCGTCGTTGCGCCAAAGTGGCATGAGCCACAGCGCCTCGTCACGACCGTCGCCGTCGACGTCCGCCGCCACGCCCGCCACCGCCAGGGAGTCGTGCGAGTCGAGGAGCGGCGCGAGCCCGAGGGGCACTTCGCCCTTCAAGCGCAGCGGCGGGATCTGACCCCGGGCGACGTCGGGCGCGAGCCACAGGGATACGTCATTCAGCCGCAGCCCGAGCGCGAGGGCGTCGCTTTCACCAGCGGCGCTGAAGGCGCCGGAGAGGACCTCGAGCGCCCTGCTGTCTTCGAGCCCCATGTCGACCGAGAAGGTCACGAGGGAATAGGGGGCGAGCGGCAAGCGGTCGAGGTCGCTGTCGAACAGCGTGAAGCGCCCGGAGGGCTCCGCGGCGCCCGGCTCACGCGAGGTCACGAACAAGTTGTCGAGCCCTGCTTCGTAGAAGTGACCGAGCTGCTGCACGCCCTTCATTTCTGCGATCACCCGCGCCGGCGCGGGCAAGCCGTCACGCGCGCTGAAGCTCACGTTGAGCGCATCGCCCCGCTCTCGTGACGCTGCTCCCTCGAAGAACGCCACGTCGTTGACCTGATCACCGTCGAAATCGCCCGTGGTGAGCGAGAGAACCGGACCACGCGTCACGAGGCTGGTATCGACGACGTAGGGGCCGCCGGTGCCGTTGAAGAGCATGACGCCCGGCTCACCTTCGGTGGCCGCGACGACGTCGGGCAGGTCGTTGCCGTTCAGGTCGTCGATGTGTGCCATCGACCACGGCGCGGAGCGGTTCTCGATGGCAGGGAAATACGTCAGCTCCCCGGTCGCTCCCAGCCGCGTCACGTACAGCGCGTCGGACATGACGAAGTCAGCGATGCCATCCCCCGAGAAGTCTCCGGCCGCGAGGGGTAGGTCCGGGCGCCAGTGCTCTTCGAGGAGGGCGGAGCCGTTTTCAGGGTCGACGACCCAGCGCTGCAGATCCAAGCCTTGCACGTCCGCGAAGCGCTGGCCGTCGCCGCGCGCCACGTAGGTTCGATGCCCGGCGCGCAGCATCAGATCGAGGTGGCCGTCGCCGTCGAAATCGGTGGCCAGAGGAGCGCGCTCGATCGTCGCCGGCAGCGGGATGAGCTGCTGTAGCGGCTCTTTGCGCCAAACCACGGGGGCGCCCCTGCGATCGGAGCCGACCTCGCACAAGTCGAAGACGCGCACGGCGCGCTCGCCTCGAAAGGCCAAGATCAGCTCGTCGCACGGTGAGTCGGCGCCGTCGAACACGTTCGCGGCCATCGCGTCACCCACCAAATCTCGATTCGATCCGGGCAGCTCGGCGAGCCACGCCAGATTACCGGTGTCCGCCGACGGTACGTAGATGCCGGGGCCTCTCTCGAGCGACGCCACCAGCGCGAAGGGCGTGATCCAACCGACGAGATCGCGGTACACGCTAGCCACGCTGATGCCGTCGCCAGCGACGGTGTACGAGCTGAACGCGGCCGGGACCCAGCCGCGATCTTCGCGTCCGGGGAGCATCCCGAGGCGGTTGTTGCTGAAGAGCAGGTCGGTGGGGCCGGGCGCGCTCGACTTACGTGGCACCGGGCGCGTGGTCAGGCGCGGGAACGTGCGAGCTTCCGAGGATTTGCCGTCATCGTCGAAGTAGTGGATCCGAAAGCGAGCTTGTCGGAATCGGTCGACGGGGTCGGCGCTGATGACGTCGAAGCGCCCGTCACCGTCGAAGTCGACGGCCGACACCCAAGACGACACCTCGGACGAGAATCGCGTGGGCCGCTCGTAGATTTCGTTCACATTGGGCTTGCGACAGACGCCGTCGCTCGCGCAGGCAAAGCCCGTGGGACACACGGCACGCGAGTTGTCGGCGTTGAGCCGACAGTCGTAGCGGCACTCGCCGAGGGAGCCGGGCGGGCGGCAGCTGGTGCCGGGGATGTCGACGAACGTGTCGCAGTCTTCGCCGTCTTCGGTGACGGCGTTGCCGCAGGTGTTGCTCTCGATATCGGGCAACGTGGTGCAGCCGACGAGCAACGACACGACGCTGAGCGTCGCGAGGGCAGCCAGCCTCAAAACGGGTTCTCCAGATCGGTGGGAATTTGAGCCGAGATCGCCGGCCGCGCTTTGGCTTTCTTCTCGACGCGCGGCGGCGCGGCGACCGCGGGCGTGCTCGGCGTCGCTGATGGCGAGCTGCTCGCCGACAGCGCGGGCGCGGCGGCAGACGGCGCCTCCGCCGGCGGGGCAGCGGCGACGACGGGCGCGGCGGCCGAAAGCGTCGGGGCCGGCGCGACCGCCGACGCCGAACGTTCGGGAGCAGCGTCGTTCGACGGACCGCGCAGCACCACGAAGCCGAGCAGAGACCCAAGCACCACCAAGCCCAGCGCGAACGGCCAGAGCGGCCGCGCCGAGGCGCCTGAAGCCGGCGTGATGGGCGACGCTAGCTCGGCGAACGGCAAATCGTCCAGCAACGTGTCGGGCTCACCTAGCCTCAGCTGCTCCCCCGAGACGGCGGGCTCGGGGCGAACGAGACGCAGCGGCCCCGGCGGCAGCTCCGCCCCCGCCTGCTCGGCGGCGCGGCGCAGGGCCGCGACAGCTTCTCCGGCGCTTTCGGGGCGCAGAGCGGGGTTCTTGTCGAGCATGCGCAGCAGCGGCGCGTCGAGCAGCGGCGAGATCTCGGCGCCGGTCTCGGACACCGGCGGTGGTGCTTGAATGATGTGCGCCATCAACACCGCGACCGTCGTGTCGCCAGAGAACGGCAGATGGCCGGTCAAAAGCTCGTAGCACAGCACCCCGAGCGCATAGACGTCCGAGCGCTGGTCGACCTTCTCGCCCCGCGCTTGCTCGGGCGACATGTAGAGCGGCGTGCCGATGGGAGTGCCGCTCACGGTGTGCACGGGCGACTCGGCCAGCAGCTTGGCCATGCCGAAATCGAGCAGCTTGGGCACGGTGTCGCCGTTCGGATCCCAGGCGAGGAAGATGTTCTGCGGCTTGAGATCACGGTGCACGATGCCGGCCGCGTGCGCGAGATCGAGCGCCTCGGCGAGCGGGGTGAGCAGCTGCAGCGCGGTGCCGATGGGCAGCGGGCCGTTGACCTTCAAGAAGCGATCGAGCGGCACGCCGTCGAGCAGGTCCATCACGTAGAAGTGACGGCCGTCCGTCAACTTGCCGAACGAGAACACATCGACGATGTGGCGGTTGCGGATCTGGTTGACGGCTTGGGCTTCACTGATGAAACGCAGCACGGCGTCGCTGTCTCTGTCTGCGACGCGGTGGAGCACCTTCACGGCCGCGCGGCGCTTGAGCAGCGGGTGCTCCGCCTCGTACACGGCCCCGAACCCGCCTTCGCCGAGCTTGCGCAGCAGACGATACTCGCCGGCCATGCGACCGCCGCTGTCGCTTTGGCGCTGGGCGGTGGTGGTCGGCGTCCCGGACATCGTGAGCGCCGGCGACGATACCACGCCGCTTCGCGCCCACGACAACGAGCCACCCTCGAGAGAGAAGCGCGCGGAACCGGCCAGGCTTTCGGGTCAGCGGGCGAACCGGATGTTGACCCGGATCGCGGTCGCCGTCGGCTTGCCATCGCGGTCGAGGCCTGGGCTGAAGCGCTTGCCGGCCATGCACGTGCGCGCGGCGGCGCCGAACCCCTGTTGGGGGGGCGTCTCGGAGAGCAGCTGAACGCTCGAAACCGAGCCACTCCTGCCGATGGTGACCATCACCGCCGCGGTCGCTACGTCATCTCGCGCGCCCGCAGGGAAGTACCCGCGGCACGGATCGCTCTCGTTCAAGCGCGGCTTTTGGCTCAGGTTCGCGGCTGGTGTCAGCGTCTCACCGGTCGCCCGCGGGGCGAGCCCGGAGCTGCCGCTGGCGGGTGCGGGAGACGGCCTTGCCCCCGCGAGCCCCACCTGGGCCTTGCCTCCCACCGCCACGACCCCCGAGCCGAATCCGAGCGCGCTGGGGTCGTTCGTAAAGTCGACGGGCTCGCTGGCGCTCGGGGGCTCGGACGGATCGTCCTTGGCGGTGAGCAGGGCGCCGGCGCGGGCTGGCTCGGGCGGCGCCGCCGCAGCTTTGGCGACGGGGGCCTTCGTCGCTGCTCGCTCTTCGACGGGGGCGGCAGCAGGAGCGGGAGGAGGCGTGACCATCGGCGCTGGCGGCGGCGGCGGTGCCAGCTCGACTTCGAGCGGCGGCTCCGGTCGCGCCACGTCGCGCTGCTCGCTCATCGCCAGGCCTGCCGCGAGCAGGTGCGCGCCGAGGGCCACGCCCCAGCCGAGCACCGTCAGCACGCGGCGCGGCGCAGCTTGGTCGAAGATCTCCGAGATGAGGGGGCTTTGGGGAGCGGAAGCTAGGTCGAGTGACATGAGCAATCCTTTTAGAATTGGGCCGCCGTCCCTCACGGCGTCGCGGTGATTTTGTCCGCCGCGAACGCGACCTTGGTGATGCCGGCGTCGCGAACGGTGTCGAGCACGTGCATGACCTTTCCATGGCTCGCGACCGAAGACGCGGAGATCACGGTGCGTAGCTCGGGGTCCTGCTGCAGCTGCCGGCGAGCTTCGCTCTTCAGCGCGGCGTCGCTGTCGACCTTGGCGCCGTTGGCGTGCACGCCGCCCTGCGCGTCGATGGACACGTTCAACACCGTCTGCGTGGCGCCCGCGGTCTTGGCCTTCGGCAGATCGAGGGGAATACCCTGCCCCGTGATCAGCTTGGCCGTGACCATGAAGATGATCAGCAGCACGAGCGTCACGTCCACGAGGGGCGTCACGTTGATGCCGGAGATTTCTTCGTCGCTGTTCTGAATACTGGCCATGACTCGTTCCTTCCTTGCGCGGCCCTCGGCTCAGTGCGCGCTCGCGCGCAGCGCCTCGAAATGCACGACCTGCGAGTCTCCGCCCTTCGCTCCTGCGCCGCCGACGCGATCGCCGCGCGCAGGCAGCGCCTTCACGTACGACAGCACGATGTGCCGCAGCGCCTCGGCGTTACCCAAGATGGACTTGATGCGGCGCTGGAAGGCGTTGAACGCGGCCACGGCCGGGATCGCCACCACGAGGCCGATCGCGGTCGCGACCAACGCTTCCGCGATGGCGCCCATCACCCCGCTCATCGCCCCGCCACCGCCGCTGCCGCCGCCCGCGAGCTGAAGCTGCTCGAACGCCTGAACGATACCGATCACGGTGCCGAGCAGGCCGACGAACGGCGCGTTGTTGCCGAGCGTACCCAAGAAGCCCAAGCGACGCTCGAGCCGCATGCGCTGCACGGCGCTGGCGCCCGACATCGCCTCCTCGACCGCGGCCGGTCCGTGCGCGATGCGCGAGAGGCCGGCGGACACGATGGCGGCCTCCGCCGACTTCGACTGGCTCACCAGCTGACGCGCCGAGGTCACGTCACCGCGGTCGAGCGCGTCCGCAAGCTCGGCGGCGAGGCGCTGCAGGTTCTCGCGCACGCGCATGAAGAACAGTGAGCGCTCGACCATGATGGCGACGCTCACGACGCTGAGCGCGATCATCAAATACAGAATCGGCGATGCACCGATATCGAGCAGGACGAGCTTGGAACGTTCGACGATGTTCATGACTTCGGGTCTCCTTGGCCGGCGTGGTGATGGCCAGCGCGCCCCCTCCAGCACGGCGCGTGCCAAGCCTCCATCGGCGAAATAGCCCGAGAAAATCGCGCCATTCATCGCCGCCGCGCGCGCGTGTCCGCTCGAGCGGCGGCTCGACCGCGACAAGTGTCCGCCCCTGCTTCGACAGCCGTCCGGGAGTCTACGGACGGTGGCGGCAGCGCGGGGCGGACGCGGGCGCGACGCTACTAAGGAGTGAACATCGAATCTTCGACGGCGTTGGTGCGAGCGCGCGTTGGCCCGCCGCTTGCTGAAGGCTCGCTCGAAACGCGAGGGACTTCATGCAGCGACTCAGATTCATCGCCTTCACGGCGCTCACGCTCCTGGCCGCCAACGTCGCGACCGCGCAAGAAGCGCAGCCGCCCGTCGCCGAGCCATCACTCACGCCACCCAAGCTGGTCAGGGCGACCCACCCCGAGTATCCGCCGAGCCAGCTCGAGAGCGGCGATAGCGCAGTGGTCGGGCTCGTGCTCACGCTCGACGAGACGGGCAAGGTCGTCGACGCGGTCGTGGCGAGCTCGGCCGGCGAAGACTTCGACGCCGCCGCTATCGAGGCCGCCAAGGGCCTCGGGTTCGAGCCGGCCCAGCGCGACGGCAAGGCCGTGCCGGCCAAGATCCCGTTTCGCTTCCAGTTCGAAGCCAAGGCGCCGGAGCCCGCCCCTGCCGCCGCGGCGCCGGTGGCCACGATCAGCCCCGTCGGCGCCACGACGCCCGTGCCCGCGCCGGCGGCGGCCGATTCGCTCGACATCGACGTCGAGGGTGAGCGCCCGCCGCGCGAGCCGACGCAGCGCACGCTGCAAGCCGAAGAAATTCAGAAAATGCCGGGCACCAACGGCGACGCGCTGCGCGCCATCGGCAACATGCCGGGAGTGGCGCGCGTCGGCGCTTTCGACGGCTTGCTGATCATCCGCGGCTCTTCCCCGCGCGACACCCAGATCTTCGTCGACGGCACCAACGTGCCCATCGTCTATCACTTCGGCGGGCTGTCTTCGGTGCTGCCCAGCGAGATGCTCGAGCGCATCGACTTCTACCCCGGCAATTTCGGTCCCCAATATGGTCGCGCCAGCGGCGGCATCGTCGACGTGGGCGTGCGCTCGCCGCGGAAGGACAAGCTGGGCGGCCTGCTGCAAGTCGACCTCGTCGACGCGCGCGTGATCGCGGAAGGCCCCATCAACGACTCGACGCGCTTCATGCTCGGCGGCCGTCGCTCGTGGCTCGACGCCTGGCTCGGGCCGTCGCTGCGCAGCGCCGGCGTGGGCGTGACGGTGGCGCCCGTCTACTACGACTACCAAGCGATGCTGGAGCACGACGTGAGCAAAGACACCACGCTGCGCTTGTTCGCGTTCGGCTCCGATGATCGCCTGAAGCTCACCTTGAACGCACCCGATTCGGGGGAGCCGGCCATCGGCGGCGACGTCGGCATGCACCAAGGCTTTTGGCGCGTGCAAGGCCGCGTCGACACTCGCCCCACCAGCGCCGTCCGCTGGACCACGACGTTCTCGGCCGGCCACGACCAATCGGACACCAGCGTCGGCGATTTGCGCCTGAACGTCGGCATCTACGACTTTCAGGTGCGCTCGGACGTGCGCGCCAAGCTCACCCCTTGGGCGACCGCGATCGTCGGCGCCGACGTGCACTACAATACCTTCGACATCGACTACCGCCTGCCGCCGGTCAACTTCGAGTCCAACGAGGGCGACGACCCGATCTTCGGCCGGCAGATGGTCACCATCGAGAGCAGCGGTAAGCTCACGCGCCCCGCTGCCTACGCCATGCTCGAGCTCGAGCCGGTGCGCGGCTTGAAGCTCCTGCCGGGGGTGCGTGGCGATTTCGACGGCGGCAGCAAGAAATGGAGCGCCGATCCTCGCATCGGCGCCCGCTGGGACGTGCGCGGCTCCTACCCCCGAACCACCATCAAAGGCGGCGCCGGCCTGTTTCACCAACCCCCCGAGCCTTACGAGAGCATCAAGCCGTTCGGCAACGGCGGGTTGAAAGCGGAGAGCGCCTACCATTATAGCCTGGGCTTCGAGCAGGAGCTGGCCAAACCGCTCGAGCTGTCGGTCGAGGGCTTTTACAAGGCTCTCGACGACATCGTGGTGCAGGCGCCGAGCCTCGATCGCACCGAGAACGGCTTCACCTACCAAAACGTCGGTTCGGGTCGCATCTACGGCAGCGAGCTGCTGCTCCGCCTCAAGCCGGGCGGCAAATTCTTCGGCTGGGTGGCTTACACGCTGTCGAAGAGCGAGCGCCAGGACGCGCCCGGCCAAGACTTCTACGACTACGAGTACGATCAGACTCACATCTTGACCGCGCTCGGCAGCTACAAGCTCGGTCGTGGCTGGCAGGTCGGCGCGCGCTTCCGCTACGTCACCGGCAGCCCCTACACGCCGAACATCGGCGGCACCGTGGACTACGACGCGGGCGCGTACGCGCCGGTCGCTTCACCGCACCGAAACTCCGAGCGCCTCCCCGATTTTCACCAGCTCGATCTGCGCGTCGACAAGACTTGGAAGTTCCAAGCCTGGTCGCTCAGCGCCTACCTCGACGTGCAGAACGTCTACAACCACCGCAGCACCGAAGCCATCAGTTACAATTTCGACTACTCGCAGACCAGCGCCACGCATGGCCTGCCCCTTTTGCCCATCGTGGGCCTCCGAGGTGAACTATGAACACTTCTCTCTTCCGCGTATCTGCGCTCATTTCCGCGCTGGGCTTGACGTCGATCGCTTGCGACGAAGCGCTCGAGCCAGGCGCGAAAGTCGACTCCTTTCGAGTGCTCGCCGAGCGCGTCGATCAGCCGTTCGCGCGCCCCGGCGAAACGGTGCGCCTGACCTCGCTCAGCTACGATCCGGAGAGTCGGCCCGTCACCTGGGCGTGGGCGGCTTGTGTCAACCCCGCCAGCGCCGGCCTCGACGGCTGCCTCGCCGAGATCGCGAGCTTGCCCGACCCAGAAGCGGCCGTCTTCGCCTTCGGCGCAGGCCAGAGCGAGGTCGAGCTGACCATCCCAGAGACCGCGCTCTCGAGCCTGCCCGCTCCCGCCCGAGCCGCCGCCAGCGTCGGCGTCGTCTCGGCGGCGTGCCCGGGCGACTTGAGCCTCGGGGAAGGCGCCGGGGGGCTGCCGTTTCGTTGCCAAGAGCCGGCGAGCGGCCGTGACCTCGAGCTCGACGAGATGATCGTCGGCCTCAAGCGCATCACGGTGCGTGACAGCGACCGCAACCAGAACCCGATCATCGAGCGCGTCACCTTCGACGGCGTGGAGTGGCCGGAGGACGAGATCAAGCAAGTCGGCTATTGCGACGTGAGCGACTTCACGTACGACGACTGTCCCGACCGGCACAAGCATCAGCTCGACGCGCGCGTCGCCGCCGAGAGCTTCGAACGCGGCACCGACGAGCACGGCCGCGCCTTCGAAGAGCAGCTCATCGTCCAGTATTACGCGACGGAGGGCATCTTCGAGAACGAGGTCAAGACCGGAGAGCAGTCGAAGAACGGCTGGGTGGCGCGCAAGTCCGCTTCGGGTCAGACGCTGCGGCTGTGGTTCGTCGCGCGCGACAACCGCGGCGGCGTGACCTGGACTGCGCGCCGCGTGGAGGTCGAGTGAGGCGAGGGTCTGCTAAAATTGTGTTTATTTTCCAATAGTTGATGCCAGAGCACGGGTACTCACGCTGATTACCTGCTAAGAGCGGCGCGCGCCATGTCCCAGCAGATTCAGGTTCAAGACGTCACCAAAGCCTACGGCCAGAAAAAGCTATTCCAGGAGGTGACGGTCACGTTCAGCGCCGGCAAGCGCTACGGCGTCACCGGCCCCAACGGCGCCGGCAAATCGACCTTCTTGAAGATCGTGTCGGGCGACATCGAAGCCGATACGGGCAGCGTCCAGCGCCCCAAGCGCACCAGCGTGCTCAAGCAGGACCAGTTTGCGTTCGAGTCGTGGCGCGTGCTCGACGTCGTCATCATGGGCAACGCCAAGCTTTGGCAGACGCTGCAAGAGAAAGAGCTGCTGCTGGCGAAGCCCAACCTGAGCGACGACGATGGCGTCCGGCTCGGGGAGCTCGAGAGCGAAATCGCGGAAGAGAACGGCTACACCGCCGAGTCCGACGCCGCGGAGCTCTTGGCAGGCTTGGGCATCCCCGAGAGCGATCACGAGAAGGTGATGGGCGAGATCCCGGGTGGCCGAAAGCTGCGCGTCTTGTTGGCGCAGGCGCTGTTCGGTGAGCCGGACGCGCTCTTGCTCGACGAGCCCACCAACAACCTCGACATCGACAGCATCCGCTGGCTCGAGCGCTTCATGCAGGGCTACAAGGGCGTCCTGATCACGATCTCGCACGATCGTCGGTTCTTGAACGAGGTCTGCACCCACATCGCGGACATCGATTACAACTCGATCATCGTCTACACGGGCGGCTACGACGACATGGTCCAAGCCAAGGGCCAAGTGCGCGGCAAGATCGAGCAAGAGAACGCGGAGCGGTCGAAGAAGATCAGCCAGCTGCAGGAGTTCGTCGCAAAATTCGCGGCCGGCACGCGCTCGTCGCAGGTGCAGAGCCGTAAGAAGCAGATCGAGCGCTTGACGCTGACGGACCTGAAGCGCTCCAACATCGAGCGGCCGTTCATCCAGTTCAAGGTCAAGAAGCCCTCCAGCAAGCAGACGCTGAGCCTGGAAGGTGTCACCAAGAAGTGGCCCGAGGTGACGGTTTGCGAGGGGCTACGCGCCGTGATCACCAAGGGCGAAAAGATCGCCGTCATCGGCAAGAGCGGCGTGGGCAAGACCACGCTGTGCAAGATGCTGATGAACGAGATCCAGCCTGACTCGGGCAAGATCGAGTGGGGCACCGGCACGACCCTCGGCTACCTCGCGCAGGACCACCGCGCCGACATTCCGAACGGCACCACGGTCGCCAATTACCTGCACGGCTTCATGCCTTCCGCGAACCTGCAGACGGTGCGCGGCTTGCTTGGCCGCATGCTGTTCAAGGGCGAGGAGGGTGACAAGCCCACCGACGCCTTGTCGGGCGGCGAGGCAGTGCGGCTCATCTTCTCCAAGCTGATGCTGATGGAAGACAACGTGCTCATCTTGGATGAGCCGACCAACCACCTCGACCTCGAGTCGATCGTCGCGCTCGGCGACGCGCTGGAGAAATACGAAGGAACCTGCTTCGTGGTCACCCACGATCGCGACTTGGTCAACTCCTTCGCCACGCGCATCTTCGCCTTCACCGACGCCGGCCTGGTCGACTGGCGCGGCAGCTACGAAGACTTCCAAGAGCGCTACGACGCCGCCCGCAAGAGCGGCGAGCGCGACGTTTCGGCGTTCGCCTGAGGGGCGCTGGCGGAAGCGCAGACCGCACGCGGCGTACCCGTCCACCCGGCTACGCCGCGCGGCGGACGCGCGCGCTCGAAGGCGTGCCGGCGTCGTCGAGGCGGCGGATCACGCGGAGGCACGCCGCCTACCAGCGTGTCGGGCGGCACGTCGTGAGTCACGACCGCCCCCGCTGCCACGATCGCGCCGGCCCCGATGGAGATGCCAGGCAGCACGACGCAGCGTGACGAGAGCCAGGCCCCGTCGCCGATACGAATCGGCCCCGCGACGTTGGACGCGCAGCGCCCGCGGCTCGGCCCAATCTCGTGATCCACCGTGAGCAGGAGCACGTCATGGCCAATGCGCACGCGATGACCAATGTCGACTCGGGCGTCGAGGTCGATCCGGAGGGGCCCGGTGATGAACGTGTCGTCACCGATGCGGAGGAGCTTGCGGAAGTCGCCGTTGCCGCTGATCAGCAGCGGCCCCATGATGCGGGCGCGCGCGCCGAGCGCGAGACCCGCCGCGCGCCACACCGAAGTGCGCACGTAGTTGAAGGTCAAGTGTGGGATCGCGGCGCACACCAGGCCGGCCGCGATTCTTGCTGGCTGGAGCGCCGCCAGCTCGCCTTCCACGAGCCGCGACAGGCGAGCTTTCAAGTCTAGCCGTGTGAGCACGTCTTCCTCCTCTGGTGTCGCCGGATGCGGCTTTCGTGCCAGCGGTGTAACCCGCCATTTTCACGCAGAGGCTCAGCCTGCGCACTGCGCTCACAGGGACCTGCGCTGCTGCCGTTGCGCCCCGTCATCAGTCAGCCCGGGATCATCTGCACCGGACCGTGCGCTACATCTGCCTGTTTCCGGTAGTCTTCCGGCCGATGACTCCAAGCTCACCCCCCGAGACGCCCTCGCTTACGCTGAGCGGCGGCGTGCGAATCCCTCAACTCGGCTTCGGCGTCTGGCAGGCCGGAGGGAGCACGAAGAAGGCGGCGCTGACAGCGCTGCAAGCCGGCTATCGGCACATCGACACCGCCGCGGTCTACGGGAATGAGGCCGCCGTCGGGCAAGCCATCGCCGAGTCCGGCATCGTGCGCGAGCAGATCTTCGTCACCACGAAGCTCTGGAACAGCGACCACGGCTACGACAAGGCGCAGCGGGCGCTCGACGCCAGCCTGCGCAAGCTGCGGCTGGACTACGTCGATCTGTACCTCGTGCACTGGCCCGTCGCCGAGCTTCGCCTCGAGACTTGGCGCGCGCTCGAGCAAATGCTCGCCGAGCAGCGCAGCCGCGCCATCGGCGTGAGCAATTTCCTCGCGCCACACCTCGAGGAGCTGGCTGGAAGCGCCAAGGTGCTGCCCGCGGTCAATCAGCTCGAGCTCACGCCCTTCTTGCAGCGCCACGAGAGCGTGGCGCTGTGCCGAAAGCTCGGGATAGCGCTGGAAGCGTACAGCCCGCTCACCCGCGGCCAGAAGCTCTCGCACCCCGTCGTGCGCGAGGTGGCAGCGAAGGTGCAGCGGAGCCCGGCTCAAGTGCTGCTGCGCTGGGGCGTACAGCACGACTTCGTGGTGCTCCCCAAGTCGGTCACGCCGGAGCGGATCCTCGAGAACGCGGCGATCTTCGACTTCGAGCTCGGCGCGGACGCCATGGCTCGTCTCGACGCGCTCGAGGAAGGCCTGGTCACGGGCTGGGATCCGGCGACGCAGGTCTGACGTCGACGGTCGCGGGCCGTAGAGGGCCTAGCGGCGCCGTCAGGCCCGCGCGAGGCGCGAGGCGCGCGACGAACGTCGCAATCTCGTCGCCTTCTCTCTCTGAGAGCCCGAAGGCGCTGTTTACGGCTCGGTCAAGCTCTCGTCGAAGCTCGAGCGTGAGGCCGCTCTGGCTCGCGCGCTCGGCGAGCGCGGCGATAGCGTGCGTCTCGGCGTGGGGCGGCGGAGCGGGCAGCGCGCGCAGGTGCTGCACTTTCACTTGCGGAAACGCGCCCTGGCGCGCGTCGCGCCGCCCTGACAGATGCAGGCCGCGAAAGAGCGTGCTGTTGAGTAGCCCGAGCGACAAGTTGGCGGGGTAACCAGGCGCCTCGAAGCCAGCGAGCAGTGAGTTGCGAAACGGCGTACCGTCATGCGCCGCCGCGATGGTGATGGCCGCCGTTTGGCGGACCACGAGCTTGACGCGAGCGTAGTCCGAACGGTCACGCAGCCGGCAGCGCAGCTCGAGCAGTAGGGCGCGGTCGGGCTTCAGGAACAGGCGCGGCGAGCCCAGGCCAAACTCGACGACGTTGCGCCCTTCCAGGAGCGCGTAGTCGAAGTCGGGCGGCGGCTGCGTGCCGCGATAGAGCAGGCGGCGCGTCACCACGCTGTTGGTCTGCAGACCCATTTCGCCGAACAGCTCGGGCGGTAGCCGAGGCAGGCTCCCCAGGCGCCCGAGCGCGCTCGGAGTGGCCAGCGTCTCCGCGGCCTCGGCGGAGCGACGGCGTTCGTCGAGCACGAAGGCGCGTTCGGGGTCGGCCGCCGGCTCTCGACGCGGTGTCGCGACGAGCGCGAAGCAAGGCTGGGTGACGCGCTCGAAAGCATCTTGCCCGAGCTCGAGCAGGGGCTCGCAGACCGCGTGAGAGACGGAGAGGGCGCGGCGAACGTGACGGTAGCCAGCCAGATCCGCCACCGGGCTCGGGATCAGCAGCGCCACGACGCCGCGCGGTGCCACGCGCGCCGCGAGCTCGACGAACAAGCCGTGAAGCGTCGGGTAGCCGCGGAAAGCGCTGAAGCTCTCGCGGTAATGCGCGCGCAGCGCCGGGGCGAGCGGCTGCGTCGCGCGCCCCGCGAAGGCAACCCAGGGCGGATTACCCACGACGAGGTCGAAGCCTTCGGGGCAAAGCTCGGCGAAG
Organism: Pseudomonadota bacterium; assembly: GCA_023431345.1. Classification (GTDB taxonomy): domain Bacteria; phylum Myxococcota_A; class Polyangia; order Polyangiales; family Polyangiaceae; genus PMG-095. The sequence continues at coordinate 25,662 of JAEYWK010000222.1, read as the reverse complement.
TCGATCCCGGCACGCCCCAGGGCTTTGGCCGTCGCGGGCGGGCACAGGGCGTCGGCTTCCCGAAGGTGCGCCCCCGCGTCCGCCAGCGTGAGCGAAGGCGAAGCCGCGAGCAGCCACAGCGACGCTTCGGCCACCGCGACCGCGAGCGGGCTCACGTCGACGCCGTAAAGATCTTCGACGACGACCTGGCAGAGCGAGCGCGCGGTACGCTGCGCCGCTTCGCGGCCGGCTTGCACCAAGAACGCGCCCGCCCCCAGCGCCGGATCCAGGATGCGCAGGCCCTCCGCGCGAGGGCCGCCGGCGTCGAGCGCGGACAGAGCGCGGCCCACCACCAGCTCTGTCAGCTTGCGCGGCGTGTAGTAACTACCGGTGCGCTTGCGCAAGCTGCTCTCTGCGTCGACGGGGCGCGCCGCGAGCAGCGACTCGTAGAGCTGGCCGAAGCTCTCGACCGGTTGCTCTGCCCACGACGCGTCGAGCGCCTCGGGGCGCCGCGGCGCCAGCTGTTCTAAGAAGGCCTGGCGCGCAGGCGCGCGACGATCGGCCTCGAACCCCGGCACGGTCCGAAAAAGGCGGCCATCGGTCAGCAGCGCCGGGTCCCGGCCACTGCGCAGGGCCAAGTGGCGCAAGAGAGCGCGCAGATGGGCGACGACCAGCACGTTCCAAGCCTCGGAGCTCGCGAGGCGGAGCGTCTTTTGGAGTGCCTCGAGCGCGGTCCGCTCGGCGTGCAGCGCCTCGACGCTGCCGGCGAAGCTCATCCGGAGCGCCCCAATGCGATGCGCGCGGCGAGCTCGAGGGCCGACAGCATGCCCGCCGCGTCGGCCCGGCCTCGCCAGGCGATGTCGTAGCCCGTGCCGTGGTCGACGCTCGTGCGCACGATCGAGAGACCAGCCGTGACGTTGACGGCGTCGCCGAAGGCGAGGAGCTTCATCGGGATGGTGGCTTGATCGTGGTACATCGCGACGACGCCATCGAAGGCGCCGGCCTTGGCCTTACGATACGCCGTCTCGGCCCCGAGCGGACCGACGACGAGCGCGCTCTTACCGAGCCGCTTCTGAGCGCCAGCGATGCCGGGAGCGATGGCGCGCGCTTCCTCGCCGCCCAGGAGCTTGCTCTCGCCGGCGTGCGGATTCAGCGATACCACCGCCAACTTCGGGCGCCGCTTGCCCAAGCTCATGAGGAGCCGACCGAGCTCGACCGTCGCGCTCTGAACCGCGGCGGCCTTGATCGCGCGCGGCACTTCGCTGATCGGCAGGTGCGTCGTCACCAAGCTGGTCGCCAGCGCGTCGCACACGAAGCACATCACGCTCGTCTTCGCGCCGTCGAGCGCTTGTAGCCACTCGGTGTGGCCCAAGAACCCGCGCGCCTCCGGCAGGCCCGAGCGCGCGACGGCGGCCTTGCTCACCGGGCCCGTCACGAGCGCGGCGTCAGCGGAAGACTTCACCAACGTGTAGCCGGCTTCGACGTACGCGAGCTGCGCGCGCCCCGCGGCTGCGGTCGGCTTGCCGGGTGCGCGGTCGCGAGCCGAGAGCGGCTCCCCAACCTGCGCGAAGTAGACGCGTGACGTGTCTCGGTCCGCGCCGTCCCAGCGCACGAGCTTGCGCTGTGGCACGCCGACAACCTCCGCCGCTCGCCGCAGCGTGCCCTCGTCGCCCAGCAGCACTTTGGGGGCGCTGCGCAGCCGCGCCGCGGCCGCCACCGACACCTCCGGACCGATACCGGCGGGGCACCCCGTCGACACCACCAGCAGCGGCGCGCTTCTCATTCGCTCACCACTGCCAGCGGCTTCTTGCCGTCGGGCGCGCTGCCGGTCAAATGCTGGAAGAAGTCGTTGCCCTTGTCGTCGACGACGATGAAGGCCGGGAAATCCACGACCTCGATCCGCCAGACCGCTTCCATGCCGAGCTCGGGGTACTCGAGCACCTCGACCTTCTTGATGCAGTCTTGCGCGAGGCGCGCTGCAGGGCCGCCGATCGAGCCGAGGTAGAAGCCGCCGTACTGCTTGCACGCGGCCGTTACCTGCGGCGAGCGATTGCCCTTGGCCAGCATCACCATGCTGCCGCCATGTCGCTGGAATAGGTCCACGTAGGCGTCCATGCGTCCCGCTGTCGTCGGCCCGAAGCTGCCTGACGCGTAGCCGGTCGGCGTCTTCGCGGGACCTGCGTAGTATACCATGTGGTCTTTGAAGTACTGCGGCAACCCCTGCCCTGCGTCGACCCGCTCCTTCAGCCTCGCGTGGGCGATGTCACGCGCCACGATCAGCGGTCCCGAGAGCGAGAGGCGCGTCTTGATGGGGTAACGCGACAGCTCGGCTCGAATCTCGCTCATGGGGCGGCTCAGGTCGAGCTTCAGCACCTCGCCGGATAGGTCCTCGTGCGAAGTCTCCGGCAGGTACCTGGCGGGGTCGTGCTCGAGCTCTTCCAAGAAGACCCCGTCCTTCGTGATCTTGCCGAGCGCTTGACGATCGGCCGAGCAGGAGACGGCGATCGCGACGGGGCAGCTCGCGCCGTGGCGCGGTAAACGGACCACGCGCACGTCGTGGCAGAAGTACTTACCGCCGAACTGCGCGCCAATCCCGGTGCGCTGCGCCACCTCGAGCACCTTGGCCTCCAGCTCCAAATCTCGGAAGCCGTGCCCCAAGTCGTTGCCGGCCGTCGGCAGTTGATCCAAGTACCGCGCGGACGCGAGCTTCGCGACCTTCAAGGCGTACTCAGCCGAGGTGCCGCCGACCACGATCGCCAAATGGTAGGGCGGGCAAGCAGCCGTGCCGAGGGTGCGGATCTTCTGGTCGACGAACTTGAGCAGGCTCTCGGGGTTCAAGAGGGCCTTCGTCTCTTGATAGAGGTAGCTCTTGTTGGCGGAGCCGCCGCCCTTCGCCATGAACAGGAACTTGTAAGCGTCCCCGTCGGTCGCGAAGATTTCGATCTGCGCCGGCAGGTTGTTGCCCGTGTTCTTTTCGCGATACATATCGAGCGGGGCGAGCTGCGAGTAGCGCAGGTTGGCGCTGTGGTAGGTGTCGAACACGCCGCGAGCGATCGCCGCCTCGTCGCCGCCGCCGGTGAAGACGAGCTGCCCCTTCTTGCCCATGACGATGGCGGTGCCCGTGTCCTGGCACATCGGCAGCACGCCGCCGGCGGCGATGTTGGCGTTCTTCAACAGGTCGAGCGCGACGAAGCGATCGTTGGCGGAAGCGTCGGGATCTTGGAGGATGCGCGCGAGCTGCGCGAGGTGGCCCGGCCGTAACAAGTGCGCGATGTCGCGCATGGCCTCGCGCGTCAGCAACGTGAGCGCCTCGGGCTCGACCTTCAGGAAGGTTTGGCCGGCGATCTCGAACGTCGAGACGTAGTCGCGCGTCAACTGGCGGTAAGGCGTGCTGTCCGCCGCCAGCGGCAGCATTTCTTGGTACTGAAAACCGGACATTTTGGGGAGGTGTTGCAGAGGCTGGCAGCGCGGACAAGGCCCTGCGCGGAGCGGCGCTGTTTTCCGCCTGCGCCGCTCTGCAGCGCGTCCAGCCCGGCCGCGCGCGCGCGCGCGTCAGCCGCTACTTACCGCGCTCGATCTGCTCGCGCACGAGCGAAAGCGCCGTCTCGTTCTCGAGTAGCGCGGAGTGCCCGATCCCGGGAAGCTCATGGTACGTGCCGCGGCCTCCGAGCGCCTTCGCGATGGCGCGGCCCTGCTCGGGCCCGCCGAGCGCTTCGTCGGCGGTGCCTTGCACGACCAGCACCGGGGGCGGCAGCGTCGCCAACAACGGGCGCGTTTGGTAGTCGTCGCCGCTCGTGAGCTTGGCCCACGCCGAGCCCCGCGTCATGACGATATCGTCCACGGCCGCCAGCAAGCTGAGCGTGGCGACGCGCTTGCCCGCGAAGGCGGCGCCGCGGGCGGCGTGCACGGCGAAGTGCCCGCCGATCGAGAAGCCGACCAGGTGCACTTGCTCCGAGCTCACGCGTTCGGAATCGCACAGCCGCTTCACGATCAGCGGCGCGTCCAGCGCGATCGCCGCTTGCTCCGCCTCGCCGCCCGAAGAATCGAAGCCTCGATAAGCGTACAGCGCAAGCCCCCAAGGCCGGTCGCCGGCCAAGCGGGACAAGAAGGCCTGGCCGGTCTCGAGCATGTGGGCGTCGTTGCCGGAGTAGTAAATGACCCACGGCGCGCCGGGACTCGTGGGACGACGCAGCAGACCTCGCAGCGTGATCTGCTCTCCTACGTCCCCTCCTACGTCGAGCTTCGACGCAGACCAGCCTGGCTTACTAGATAGCTCGCGGTACTTGGTCTCCGCGAGCTGCCCCGTGAAGTACGTGAAGCGAAGCCGCGGACGGCCGAAGAAGCGCTCGTAAATCGGCGGCACGAGCGCGGCTGCCAACGCCACGCCCAATAAACCTGCGCCCCACTTGAGCTTAGGCATCGCGCCCCGCCAGCAGCTCGAGCTGAGTCGCGGGAACGCCGCCGACCCGCGCGTGGGGGGCGACGTCTTTGTTCACCACCGCGCCGGCCTCGACGATAGCGCCTTCGCCGATCGTGACGCCCGGCAGCACAATCGCGCGCGCCCGCAGCCACGCCCCGCGGCGAATCGTGACCGGCGCCCGCGTTACCGGCCCGGCTCGATGTGCGGCGGAGGCGAGCTCGTGGGTGCTGGTCAAGATCATCACGCCGGGCCCGATCGTCGCTTGGTCTTCGAGGGTGATTTGCTCTTCCAAGTCGAAGATGCAGTCCACGTCGACCGTGCAGTCGCGACCGACGCGCAGCCGCTCGACCAAGCCGGGGCGGCCGCTGAGCTTGGGGATCTCGTAGAAGGCGCTGCCCGCGCCGATCGCGAAGCCGAAGCGCGAAAGCAGGCGGGCGCGAAGCTTGGCCGCCCCCTCGCCGCGAGGTAGTGGGCTGGCCGCCAGCTGAACGGCCATGACGCGCGGGTGCAAGCCGAGGGATTCATCACGCAGGGTCTGAGCTGCGCGACTGAAGTGCGAAAGCAGGCTACTCATGGCGGAGCTTCTTGAAGCGTGCCCCGAACTGCTCACCGTCCACCAGCTCCACGTAGAGAGGGATCTGGAAATTCGCCAAGCGCCCGCGGCAGAAAGCGTTCATGCGCCGCTTGAACACGTCGAGCGGCTCGGGGGACGCCAGGGTGAAGCGCGCCGCGACGATCTTACCCATCATCGGGTGAGGCTTTCCGAATACGGCAACGTCCGTCACGTTGTCGAGCCCGAGCAAGAAATTCTCGACCTCGGCCGGGTAAACCTTCTGCCCTCCGACGTTGATCAAATCGGAAGCGCGCCCCAGGATGCGCAGGTAATCCCCGTCCACCTCGACCGCGTCTTGCGTGTTCAGCCAGCCCTCGGCGTCGAATAGATCGGGCGCATTCAGGTAACCGAGCATGGCCGAGTCGGCCTTGACCCACAGAATGCCGTCGACGATCTTGGTCTGGAAGTTGTCGCCCTTGAACTGGATCCACAGTGAGCGAGAGTCGCGACTGCGAGACCTGAGCACGCCCAGCTCGGACATACCGTAAGTCTGAACGAGCGCGACACCGGGGAAGGCTTCTGCGAGCCGAGTCAGCGTGCTCTCGGGCATGGGCTCCGTGCCGTAGGCGATCACCTTCAGCGACGACATGTCATGGCTGGCCCAAGCCCCAGAGATCAACAACAAATTCAGGAACGTGGGGGAGGTCGGCAGCGTGTGGACGCGGTGCGCGGCGATGGCCTTGGCCACGACCTCGGGGTTCCTATTCGGCACGGTGACGATGGTGCCGCCGCTCGCCAGCGAACCGAACAACGTGTCGATGCCGCCGATGTGATCGAACAGCAAGAAGGTGAGAGTCGTCTTCTTCTGCCGCACCTTCCTGAACTTCTCGAGGATGGCAGCAAGGTCGTGCAAGATCGCTTTGGGAGCGCCCGTCGAGCCCGACGAGAAGATCACCAGGCCAGGGCTGCCGCGAGCGACGAGCCGCTGGGTGAGCGGGTTCGTCACCGCGCGCTCGAAGCGCTCGACTCGTACCGAGTCGGCGTCGTCGAGCTCGAGCAGCAGCTGACCCTCCGCGATCTCCAAGAACTTGTCGCGCTGCGCGCGCATCAGCGGCGTGAGGGGGACGATCACGGCCCCCGAGTCGACGAGCGCGAGCAGCGAAGCGCAGGCGCGCGGCGAGAACGTGCCCTCGATGGCCACGACGGCGCCTCTCGAAGCTCCGAGCTCGCGGAGCTTCTGACGCTCCTCGTCCACCAGCTCGAGCAGCCGGCGGTAGCTCGTGCGCTGGTCGTTCCATACCAGCGCGACGTCGTCGCCGAAGCCCTTCAAACGCTCCGAGAACCAGGTCGGCATGCGCTCAGCCGAGCTCAGGTAACGCCGCCCAAATAGATGACTTGGCCGGTGATGTTGTCGCTGCTGGGGCTGATGAAGAAGTCACACACGTTGGAGCAGTCTTGAGGAGTACCCAGGCGCTTGATCGCCAGGTTGTTGACGACGGCGTCGATTTTTTCCTGCGGGACGCCGCGGATCATGTCGGTCATGATCGGAGTCGCGCCGAACGAGTTACAGGTGATGCCCCATTGCCCGAGCTCGAACGCCAAGATACGCGTCAACGTCACGACGGCGCTCTTCGACGCCGCGTAGACCGCTTCGCCCGCCAGCGCGATCGGCGCCACGATGGTGGTGAAGTTCACGATGCGACCGTAGCGTCGGCGCATCATCACCTTGGCCGCGTCTCGACAGACGAGCATGGTGCCGGTGACGTTCACCTCGAGCATGCGATTGGCGGACTTGGCGGGAGTGAGCAAAATGTGATTCATGCTCGCGATGGCGGCGTTGTTGAGCACGACATCGATGCGACCGTGGCGCTTGGTAATGTCCGCGATCATCCCGCGCACGCCCTTCTCGTCAGCCACGTCGACTCGATGATGGTGATAACTAGCATCGCCGAGATCCGCTTCACCACGGCTGCAGCCCTCGACCAGGTAGCCCTTGGACAGATAGTGCTCGACCAAGAAGCGACCGATGCCCTTGCGAGCTCCCGTCACCAACATGACGGGGCGGTCCGAGGCGCTCACGACGCCGCCTCGTGGGCCATCGCCAGCACGTGATCGGTGAGGACGCCCACCGTACGAAATGGGCTATTTCGCTGCGACATCGCCTTGTCGTTGGCGAGCACGACCGAGATGGAGTGCTCCGACTCGAGGCGCTGCTCGACCTCGACGATCAAGGACACGACGCCCAGCGAGTCGAGCACCGCGTCGTTTCCGACGAGCACGGTGTCTTCGGTGATGGGCGCGGCGGGCTCATTGCCTACCTGCGCGAACACCTCTTGCAGGCTGGCGTTGACGATCTCCAAAGCGTTGCTGCGTGAAATCATGCTGACCTCGATGGGTGTGAGCCCGAACCGCTGCCCATCGCGCGACAGAGGGCGAACGAGCCCGAGACGCGAAGCCGTGGATTGGGGCCAACTCTCGCCAATTATCCCGCTTTCGCGCATGCGTCCAGCTGGACGCGCATTCCCCGCCCGCTTGCGACACGCCTTCTAGTAATGAGCTCAGCGTGAGCGTGCGATGAGCGCACGCCGCGCCGCACGCATGGCTATGGCTATCGTGGTCGCGACCCCAGCGCGCGCGATTGACGGCGCTGAACTGGTATGGGAGGTTTCGGCTTCCATGCACGGTGAGAAGCAGGGCTGAGCGGACATGGCGCGTTTTTGCTTCCTCGCGGAGCGGCAGGTGGGCATAGGCAGCGCAGCGGGAGCGATCGAGCCGTTCATACGGCGCGCCCCCGGCTCCGACTGGACGGACGTGACTTACGCTCGGGAGGGTGGTCTGCTGGAGCGCGTCCCGTTTCCGGGCCGTGTCGGCGGCACGCTCCGCGGCATCGAGCAGGTGACCTCGGCGCTGCGCCGCGGACCGTTCGACGCGCTGTTCTTCCTCACCCATAACCCTGCCGTCTTTCAGCCGTGGGCCTTGTCGCGGACACCGTCGCTGCTGTGGACTGACGTCACGCCGCGCCTTCTCGACACCCAAGCCGAGCAGTACGACCACCCCGTCGACAAGATCGCGATGGTGTCGCGGGTCAAGCACGCGCTCGTCAAGCGCACCTTTCACCAGGCCGCTCTCTGCGTCGGGTGGTCGCACTGGGCTCGCCGATCGTTCGTGAGCGACTACGCTGTGCCTGAAGCTCGCACGGCGGTGGTGGCGCCAGGCATCGATCTTTCCCGCTGGCAGCTGCCGGAGCGCCCGCCGTCTTCGGAGCTGCCGCGGCTGCTGTTCGTCGGCGGTAACTTCGTGCGCAAGGGCGGTGACCTACTGCTCGACGTGTTCCGGCAATCGCTGCGCGGCCGCTGCGAGCTCGATCTCGTGACGCGAGATCCGATCACAGAAGAGACCGGCGTCCGGGTGCATCGAAACCTCAGCGCGGGGAGCGAGCGTCTGCTCGAGCTCTACCGACGCGCGGCGGCTTTCGTGTTACCGACGCGCGGTGATTGTTTCTCGATAGCGTCGATGGAGGCGATGGCCATGGGCTTGCCCGTCGTCGTGAGCGACGTCGGCGGCATCTCCGAAATCGTCGACGAAAGCACGGGCTACCTGATCCCGGCCGGGAGCGGGCGCGACCTGAGCCAGGCCGCGCTGGCCCTGCTCGACGACGAAGAACGTCGCCGCCGTCTCGGCGCCGCGGGCCGCCGCAAAGCCGAAGAAAAATTCTCGGCCGAGCGCACCGCCGAGCGACTGCTCGAGCTGATGACCTCCGTCGCGCGCAAGCCGAGCTGAACGAGGGCGCCAGTCAGGTGGCGCGCGCCGCCCACTTCGCGATCGAAATGCGGCGCGATCCCATGAAGAGCGTGTTCGGCGGCAGGTCTTCGCGCACCACGACGGAGGCGCCGACGACCGATCCGGCTCCGATCGTGACGCCAGGCATGATCACACAGCGCGAGCCGAGCCATGCCCCCGCCTCGACGCGAATGGGCCGGGCGCCGCACGGTACGGCGCGGCGTTCGGGGTCGCGAGTGTCGTGGTCACGCGTCAAGAACATCACCTCGTGGCCGACCGCCACGTGGTCCATGATGGTGATGTCGGCGTCGAGCTCGAAGTAGCAGCCGAAGTTGAAGCCGCAGTGCTCCCCGATGCGCAGCCGGGAGCAGATGTCACCCGGCCCCGACAACTTGGGGAAGCCGAAGAACATGCAGGCCGTACCGATGCTGACCCCCGCCGCCCGCAGGGCCAGCGGCGCCGTACGCGCGCCGACGAAGTTCGGAAGGAAGCGGAACACGCCGGCGGCTAGCCGCAAGCGAGCGCGCGAATCGACACTCGAGACGGAGCTCTGTATCAACAAAACCCAACTATCCCGTTCTCCCGGTCGCGTCCAGGACCGGCCTCATCCGTCGCGTCCAGGAGGGCCTCCTGCCGCGCCTCCGGGAGCTCGAGCGCGGCAGGGCGAAAGCTTCGGCCCATCGCCCAGCGCACGACAACTCGGGCGAGCAATCTCCCGCAATCTAGAGCAGGCTGGTGTGCCATGCGCGTCTTGATGGTCCACGCCGCAAGGGACTCTGCAAACGAGTACAAGGTGCACCGCCTGCTCGCGAACAGCGCGACCGAGCACGGCGTCGAGCTCCACTTCCTGTGTCAAGACTCACCGCTAGCTCGCGCCGAGAACGCTTCCCTACCGTCGCTGCTGAGGGAGCGCGTCACGTACGCCGAGTTCGGCCGCGACATGCACACCGAACCCAAGCCCACCCGCGTGCAGCGAGCGCTGCTGATGGGGCGCGCGCTACCGGTTGGCCTGGCGAGCGCGCTCAAGCTCGCGCGTGCGCTGAACCCGGACCTCATCTACGGCTCGCAGCAAAAATTCGACGTGCTTTTGGGGCGCATCTTGGCGCGCGCGCTGCGCAAGCCGCGCTTCGTCCACCTTCACTACACCGTTGGTCCCTGGCTCGGTCACGAAACGCTTCGTGGCATTCGCCGAGCGCGCCGCGTGATTTGTGTATCCGAGTTCATCCGTCGCCAGGCGCTCGACGCCGGCGTGCCGAGCGAAGCGACGCGCACCTTGCTCAACGGCGCCGATCTCGCGGCGTTCTCGCGGCATCGCTCTCGCGACGCGCTGCGCTCGGCGTTCGGCTTCGCCGATGACGCACCCGTCGTGATCGCGGCAGGGCGTATCGACCCTTCGAAAGGCCACATCGCGTTGCTCGACGCCTTCGCGCGCGTGATCCGCGACGTGCCGCGCGCCCGGCTACTTGTCTGCGGGACGTCGACGACACGCGACGGCTACGAGAAGACGGTGGCGTCGCACGCCGCGCGCGTCGGCGTGAGCCAGCATGTATCCTTCGCCGGCAGCCGCAAGGATCTTCCCGAGCTCTTCGCCGGCGCCGACGTCATGTGCTTACCCACCGAAGGCGAGCCGTTCGGGCTCGTGTTTCTCGAGGCCATGGCCGCGGGGCTACCCACGGTCGCTTATCGCTCGGGAGGCGTGCCCGAGATCGTCGAGGACGGGAAGACGGGCTTCCTGGTCGACGTCGGCGACATCTCGGGACTGGCCGATCGGCTGACCCAGCTACTCCGCGAGCGATCCCTCGCGGCGCAGCTGGGCGAAGCGGGGAAGCGGCGCGCCAGCTCGGAGTTCGAGCCCGGGCGGATTACAAAGCGCTGGGCTGAGCTGCTACGCGAAGGCCTGGCTTGACCAGCGCACGAGCAGCGCTAGCTTCAGGGCGTGGCGTGGGCGCCTTGGCGAAGAGTGTTGCGAGCTGCGGCAGCATCGACAGCGGTGTTGACGTGCAGCGCGGCGCTTTACGGCACGCCCCCACCCCAGCTCAGCGCGGAGCTCAAGTGCGCGGCGAGCAAGCAAGTCGTGCTGTGTACGGCGCCCATCGTTTCGACGCCCGGATCGCGCATCACCTACGCCCACCTGCGCTTGCTCAAGGGTCCCGATTTCTTGCGCCCCGTCGGCGACCGCTCGAGCTTTTCGGAAGAGAAGTCGGTGAGGCCCAAGTTGAAGCTGCTGTTCGTGCCGAGCGGCGCGGGCTCCGGACACGTGGTCGCGGAGCTACAAGCGGTCGTCTGCTTGAATAATGGGCAGGCGTGCCCACACGTAAAGCGCGTGCTCACGGCTGCCGTGAGCGTCCCCTGATAGCCCACGCGCCGTTACCGAAGGCGCGACACTGCGCCGCTGGAAGCGCGCCGTTAACGGCCGCGAGGCGCGACACTTAAGCGAAACCTCCTCGCGACTTCGGCCCACGACAGCGCCGCAAACTCGGCAAAAAAGCCGGCTCAAGTGCGCCCGCGACCTGCGGTGATCGCAAGGAAAACACGGTGGTACCAATTGCACACTCGGCGCATCCGAGACGCGCGCTGGCCGGCCAAGTGGATTGTGTTAGTCTTGCCCGCAATGATGGGACTCGGGCGTCTAACGCTGGCGTTGAGCTTGATCGGCTGCGCCAGTGCTCCGCAGCCAAGCACTGGCCACGTCGACGATCCGAAGCCTGTGCTCCCTGACAACGCCGACGATCCGGAGCCTGCGCTTGCGGCCGCTGACCGCGAGGTCTTGAAGACACTAGCACCCAAGACGCTACCGCCGCCGCCCGCCGATCCTACCAACAAGTGGGCGGACGATCCGGACGCGGCCCTCTTCGGCCAACGCTTGTTCTTCGACGCGCAGCTCTCGGGCCGCCTCCTCGACGGTGACAACGACGGCAGCCCCACCGCTCTCGGCATGGAGGGCGAGACGGGCAAGGTGGCTTGCAGCGGCTGCCATGTCCCCGAGTCTGGCTTCTCCGACACGCGCAGTCTGCGTCAGCAAGTTTCGCTAGGAGCGGGTTGGGGGCTGCGACGTACTCCTTCATTGCTCGACGTGGGCCAGAGTCGACTCTTGATGTGGGACGGCCGACACGACACGTTCTATAATCAAGTATTCGGTCCCATCGAGTCACAAGTCGAGATGAACGCCTCGCGACTCTACGCCGCGCAGCAGCTGTTCGCGCGCCATCGCGAAGAGTACGAGAGTTTGTTCGGCCCCATGCCTCCGTTCGATGACGCCGAGCGTTTCCCGCCGCTGTCGGCGGACGAGACGGGCTGCGGGAAGCTCGACGCGAAGCTCCAGTGCACGACGCCGATGCGCGGCGCGCCCGGCGACGGCGCCGAGTACGACGGCATGACCGAGGCCGATCGCCTGCTGGTGACGGAAGCGGTCGTGAACATGGGCAAGGCGCTGGGCGCCTACCAACGCCTGCTCACGTGCGGACAAGGTCGCTTCGACGCTTGGGTGCACGGCGACGAAGCCGCGCTGAGCCGCGCCGAGCAGCGCGGCGCGGCGCTGTTCGTCGGCAAAGCCAAGTGCGTGAGCTGTCACAGCGGCCCCTACTTCTCCGACGAGCAATTTCACAACGTCGGCGTGAAGCCGGAGCTCGTGGCCACGGTCTTCATCGACACCAACGACGCGGGCGCGAGCGAAGGGCTCGAGAAAATGCTGGCGGATCCGCTGAGCGCCAAGGGCGCGTTCAGCGACGGCTACGACGACCGCCACCCTGAGCTCTCGCCCGCCATGGTCGGCGCCTTCCGCACGCCGCGCCTGCGCTGCGTGTCGCTGCGGCCTTCGTTCATGCACACGGGACACATGATGAGCCTCGATGCCGTCGTATCCTTCTTCAGCCGCGGCGGCGAAAAGATGGGCTACCCAGGCGAGAACGAGCTCGAGCGACTAGATCTGACCGCGCGCGAGCGCGCAGACCTGGTCGAGTTCCTCAAGTCACTCAGCGGCCCTGGCCCGGAAGCTCGCCTGCTGCGGCCGCCACCATGACCCACTCGCTTCGCTCGATAGTTGTTCTTCTCGAGTCTCTAATCGACGCGCCGGGGCGGCCGTCTTGACCGATAGGAATCGTCCGTGTACCTCAACCCTAGGGTAGACTCATGAATGCCATCCGCGGCTCATTCGCTCTCATGTTCACGCTCAGCGCGCTCGCCTGCGGCAAGTCCGGCCAGTCCGAGGGGCCCAAGAACTCGCCGCCCGACCAGGGCAGCCAGGGGGGCCAGAACGGCCAGGGGGGCGTGGGCGGCGTGGGCGGCCTGGACGACCACGGCAAGGGTCCTGCGGGTGTGCCGATCGTCCCGGGCGAACCCGACACGACCGTAGACACCGCGCTGCCGCCGCTTCCACAGCTACCCAGCGTGACGGCCGGCGTCGTAGGCGACAGCGTCAACCTGACGGTCTTCCCCGTCGATGGCGCCAAGGATTACCGCGTCTACGTGCTCCCGTCGGACGACGCGGTTGCGACGTTGGACGACGGACACGTCACGGTCGCGAACGCCATCTACCGCTGTGCAGGCGACCGGCAGGCGCAAGCCATCGGCGCCGACGCGAAGAAGGTCGACGAGCAAAACATCAAGACGTTGACCGACAATCAAGATGTGTCGGGATTCCGTCGGCAGCTCGCCGACGCGACGCTCGGCCACGTGTATATCACTCCTGGCGCAGGCCGCGTGCCGGTTTACGCCCTGGGTGATCCGGGGGAGTCGGCCGACAATCGCTGCTTCGGCCAGCGCTGGAACGAGTCGCGCGTGAAGCGCTACACCACCTCGGACGAGACTCGCGCGAAGCTCATCTCCGAGAAATGGCGAGACGACGGCATAGCGTTTTACGTGCCCTCGGGGACCGAAGGCACGCGTCCCGTCTACTTCAAGCAATCCGCAGACGAGCGCCCGGCGAACCTGTTCTACATCGACGGACCCGAGGCGGACCGGCGTCGCGCAGGCAGCGTCGAGTTCAACGTCCTCGTCGAGCCGGCGGACGGCACCCAGCCGTTGATGCGGACGCACTACTCCCCCGACTGCGGTCGTGGGCACGACGAGCTCGTCGCAGGCAAGGCGCGTTTCGAGCGCGCACGCTACCAGGGCGACAAGCTGCCGATGTGGGATCTGCATTGGTCGGGCATCACGGAAGAGACGACGCTGGTGGTCGAAGCGCTCGATCAAGGCTGCCCCTATGGCGGCGCCATCGGCCCCTCGTCGCGCCCGGCTGGCAAGGAAGACGGCATCGATTACCCTCAATTCATCACGCTCGATGAGGCGATGGCGGCCTCGCCTACCGGTGAAGTCTTCTTGAACGGCCACCACGACAAAGCCAACAAGCCTCGGGCGATCGCGCGCTCGTTCGTCAAGGTTTCACCCGCCGAGAAGCCCGACATGGATTGGTTCACCGGCTTCGGTGCCGACGAAGATCTACCCGATTTCGCGAACCTCTCGTGGAACGAGCCGTGCGGCAAGAGCAACTGCCTAGCCGAGTATCGTCAACAGAACGAGCTGATGGACATGACGTTCGGCTCGGTGACGGAGCAGCGCTACGCGGCGGCGACCGTGCTCGGCGAGCTGTGGGTGATGTACGCGGACGTCGGCGCCGACGTCGGCGGCAAGTTCCGCATGACGCCGAACACCAAGGCGACGCTGAATACCGATTCGTACTTGCACATCACGATGGAGGCCTCGTCGTTCACGACAGCGCGGCGCTATCCGCAGATTTTAGTGTCGGACGCGGACGCGCCCGTCCAGTGGAACCTGCCCAAGGCCAACACCGTCATCATCGAGACGTTCCCCGACCTAGACGCCGTCAACTGGCCCGCGGCGCTCGTCGTGCAAGTTTGCGATCACCGTCCATGGGAAGTGAACGATCAGTGTCCCGCCGCCGATCTGTATCGCCTGCGCAACGACGCGGGTGACGTCAGCTCCCTCGGCGCCAACCCGGAGTTGTCCGAGCTCACGGGCGTCGACCGCTCGACGCGCTTCGACGTCTATATGTCGACCAAGCGCACGTATCTCTTCGTCGACAACAAGCCCTACGGCTGCCTCGACATGCCGACCAAGGGGGTGCCCGCCAGCGGCCCCGTCACGGTCACCTTCGGCGACGTGCTCTATCACTCCGGGGTAGACCCGGTTTTCGCGTACTACGAGAACAACTTGAAGGTGGCGTCGGCACGGCACTACGACAACCTCGGCTTCAAGAGCGGCGTCGAAGGGCCGAAATGGGACGCGCAGAATCTGCCCTGCTTCCCGGCCAGCACCGTCGGGCGCGAGCGCTGAGCCGTAGGCGCGCTCATCGCGCCTACACGCGCCTCGACCCCAGGCGCCGCGATCGGCGAGCGCCTTAGCTCGCTGGCTCGACGCGATGCTCCCCCGACCATGGCGTCGGGGGAGGCGCAGCGTCGCGATTGACGCTCCGCGTAAGCTGTGGCCATAGCTGCCGACTCGCGCACTCCGCGACGGAACGCATGTCAGCACCAGGCCACGGCAAAGAGGGTCCCGTCCTCAAGAACACCCTCATCCTGGTGGGAGCGCAGCTACTGGGGACGCCGCTCACCATCGTGATGAACGCCTTCATGGGGCGATACCTCGGCGCGAGCGGCCTGGGCGACGTGTACCTGGCCGGCACGCTGATGGCGTTCGGCTTCCTGTTCGTGGAGTGGGGCCACAGCGGGGTCTTGCCGGCAGCGGTGGCCCAGGATCGCTCGCGAGCTGGGCTGCTGCTGGGGAGCTCGATCGCCTGGCGTCTCGGCGCATCGGTGGTGGTGAGCGCCATCTTGCTGCTGGGCTGCTGGCTGCTCGGCTACACCCCGCAGTTCCAGGTGATCTTGGCGATCGTGGCGGTGCAATGGCTGCTGATCGTCATCAGCAACGCCTGCCAAGAGGTGGTGAGAGGCTTCGAGCGCACGGACGTTTCGGCGCTCGGCAAGCTCGGCTCCCAAGTGCTGTCGCTGGTCTTGATCTTGCCGACGCTGCTGCTCGGCGGCGGCCTGGTCTTGGTGATGGTCGTGCAAGCCATCACCCAGCTGATCATCCTGGCGCTGGTGTGGCGCGCCACCCTCCGCGTGTGCGAGCTCAAGCTGACGTACTCGTGGCCCGAGGCGAAGAACCTGATGCACCGGGGCCACCCGTTCCTGATCTTCGGCCTCGCGCTCACCTTGCAGGGCAACGTCGACGCCATCTTCCTCTCGAAGCTGACGACGCCCGACGTCGTGGGTTGGCACGCGGCCGCCCAGCGCCTGTCCGGAACGCTGACGATCCCAGCTACCGCGCTCGTGGCCGCGCTCTACCCGACGTTGTCGCGCCTGCTCGTGGAAGACATGGACGCCTTTCGCCGCACCGCGGCGCGCGCCGTGCGCGGCACGACGGTGCTAGCAATCCCGCTCGCGGTATGTTGCGGCGTTTACCGCGAGGTCGGCATCTCGCTCTACGGCGAGCAAAACTTCGGCCCCGCTGGCGACAGCCTGCTCATCCTCTCGGGGCTGCTCTTTCTCGTTTACTTCAGCATGCCGCTCGGCACGACGCTGGTGGCGGCCGGCAAGCAGCGCGCTTGGGCAATCGCGCAGGCCTGCTGCGTGCTCGTCAGCTTGGTGCTCAACCCGCTGTTGATCCCCTATTTTCAAGATAACTACGGGAACGGTGGGCTGGGCGTGTGCATCGGCCAAGTCACGAGCGAGATATTCATGGTCAGCATCGCGCTCGCGCTCGCGCCCAAGGGCGTTCTCGACCGCAGCGTGGCCGTCACGGTCGGCAAGGCGGTATTGGCGGGCGGCGCCATGGCGGTCGTCGCGTACTTCCTGCGCTGGCTCACCCCGTTCGTCGCGGCGCCGATCTCCGTCGTCTCTTACTTCGTCGCCCTGTGGGCCGTCGGCGGAATCGACAAAGAGCAGATCGAAGCCGTGAGGGGACAGCTGCAGCGGCGCTTCGGCCGTGCCAAGACGGAAGCGTAGCGGGCGCGATCGCGGTGAAGCTTCGAGCAGCGCCCGTCTAAGCGCCGACGTTGAGCCGGTAGGTGCCGGAGGGAAAGGGCTTGCGGTCGGACTCGCGCAGCCGCTCGCTCAGCGGCTGCGCTTCATCGAGGGCCCGGACGGCGCGAGCAGGTGCGCCGGCAACCAGAGTGTCAGGCGGCACGCTTCGCGTCACGACCGCGCCCGCCGCCACCACCGCGCCGGCACCCACCGTCACTCCCGCCAGGATGATGGCTCGCGAAGCGATCCACGCCCCATCGCCGATGCTGACAGGGGCAGTGGCGTGAGGGCCGCAGCGACGCTCGCTGGTGCCAATCTCGTGATCGATGGTCAGCAGCATGACATCGTGCCCAATGTAGACGCCGCAGCCGATCGTGACGTCCGCGGCCAGGTCGATGCGAAGCGGGCCGCTGATGAACGTGTCGTCACCGATACTGATCTGGGTCTTGTAGTCGCCCTGCCCCGTGACGTGCACCGGGCCCATGACCCGCGAGCGCTTGCCGATCTTGAAGCCCGCGCTGCGCAAGATAGCGGTACGCACGTAGCTGAGGCGCATGTGAGGCAAGAGCTGCGAGCACGCCGTGGCGAGCAGCAACGTCGGCTGCAATTGCCCGAGCTCCTCGCGGGCAAGTCGAGCGATACGTGTTGGTAAGCGATCGTAGGACGAAGACAATTCTTTCCTAGAATATGGTGATCGCCGGCACGGCGCTAGCTCCAGCAGCGGCTCGCCGTACAGCAGGAGTGCAGGATGCGAAAGTGAGACGCCATGCCACGCAGAACTGAAATGCGTCTTACGTTACGCCGCCACGGATGCCACCGCGTCGACGCAGAAGGTACGCACCCACCACTCACCGGCGATACGCGCCGGAAGCACTCGCGGCGCGCGGTCGCGCCGTGCTCGGGCTGCCGCTTCGCAAGATTTGTTGTGTCGGGCGGTGCTCGGAACTAGCGTGCTCCCGCTCCGAACATGCGGCTCCCCATTTTTTACCGCGCGCCGCGCGCGCGTCGGTTCCTTGCCCGAGCCGCCGCCGCCACGGCGCTGCTGCTCGGCGCCGGGGCGGGAGTCGAGCAGCTCTTGGAGAAGCAAGACGAGGCGCTGGTTCAGGGCGATACGTACGCCGACCTGAACGGCCGCAAGGTTCGCTACAAGTACGTGAAAGGGCCTGAGCGCTCGGCGACTGCGGTCCTGCTCTCGGGTATGGACGCGACGCTCGAGCAGTGGGCGCCGGTGCAGCGCGAGCTCGCCAGCGAAATCGGCACGCTCACCTACGACCGCAGCGGCATGGGCTTCAGTGACGGCCCGGACGGCCCCGACGCGGCGTCGACGCAGGCGCAAGAGCTTCTCGACCTGCTCGAGGCGCTCCACGTCGAGCGCCCGATCGTGCTCGTGAGCTACTCGTCCTCGTCGCTGATGGCGCGCGAGCTCACGGACCTTCATCGCCAGCGCTTCGACGCCACGCTGTTCGTCGACCCGTTCATGCCCGAGGTGCTGCAAATCGAGCCATGGTGGCGCGTGCGCAAGATCGGGCTCTCGACGAAGTGGGCATCCATCAAGCAGCTCGGCAAGTCGGTGGTGGGCTATTCGCGCGCGCACGCTCGGCTGTTCGCGAAGCCGGAGCCTCGACCGGCGTGGACGAGCCGGGAGCGCGCCGTGATGGAAGTTGCACCACTGCGCGTCTCTCACCGCAAGGCCTGCTTGGACGCGCTCTTCGAGTGGTCCGATGTGCTCGGCCCACCGCTCACGGCAGGCCGCTGGGCTGACTTCCCCATCAGCGTCATGTCTACGGCGCCGGAGGGGCCCGATCGCCGGCTGCACCAAGAGCTGGTTCGTTCCTCGAGCAATGGGCGTTTGGTTCAGCTAGCCGAGGGCGTAAGCCACGTGTCACTCTCGCGCGAGAACTCGGGCTTGGTCATCGAAAATCTACGCGAGCTGGTCAAGCGCGTGAGCGCGGAGCAACGCTGATAGCCGCGGCTCACGAGCGTTGCGACCACCGAGCGTTCTTGGCAAACTGCTGCCGTGGGAGTCTCTCCGCTGCATTTGTTGTCTGAAGCCGGCGCCGTGCTGCGCGCGCGCTTCTACCTGCGCTCGGCCGAGGCCATGGGTCCGCGCGTGAGGCTGTGGGGGACGCCGATCATTTCCAACCGCGGACGCTTGCGCATCGGCAACCGCGTGCGCTTCTCGTCGACGGTAGCCACGCTCGAAATCGGTATCGGCCCCCAGGGGCTCTTGGAAATAGGCGATCAAGTACTGATCAACTACGGTTGCTCGCTCGGCGTCACCGAGCACGTTCGCATCGGGAACCGGGTCAACATCGGCACACACGTGATGCTGATCGACAACGCTTTTCACCACCTCGATCCCGCTCGGCGCGACGAAGCCCCGCCATCGCAGCCGATCCTCTTGGAAGACAACGTGTGGCTGGCGGCCCGCGTGATCGTGCTACCGGGCGTCACCATCGGCGAGAACAGCGTGGTCGGCGCCGGCAGCGTCGTGACGCACGACGTGCCTCCCAACGTGCTGGCCGCCGGCGTGCCGGCCAAGGTCATCCGCGCCATCGACGCGGCCGCCCCCGAGGCGACGCGGAGTCGCGCCACGACTGAAGGGTAACCAGGATGAACGGACGAGCGAAGCCGCTGCGCCTACCCTTCCTCGACGGCCTGCGCGCGCTGGCCGCCATCTACGTGGTTTGCTTCCACGCCGCGCTGGGCTTCGAGAGCGACTTGAGCGGGCCGTGGCGTGCGCTGCGCTTGGCCTTCGCCTTCGGTCACGAAGCGGTGGCAATTTTCATCGTCCTGTCCGGCTACTGCTTGATGCTGCCAGTGGCACGCGCCGCCGATGGCAAGCTCGAAGGCGGCCTCGGGCCTTACTTCATGAGGCGCGCTTATCGCATCCTGCCGCCGTACTACGCGACGCTGGGCGCCAGCCTGCTGCTGATGCAACTGGTGCCCGCGCTACGCGAACCGAGCGGCACGATGTGGGACGAGTCGCTGCCCGGCCTTGCGGCAGGGCCGATCGTCTCCCACCTTCTGGTGATCCACAACTGGGTGCCGGCCTGGGCCTTCCAGATCAACGGCCCGCTGTGGAGCGTGGCGACGGAGTGGCAGATCTACTTCTTCTTCCCGCTGCTGCTGCTCCCGCTGTGGCGGCGCTTCGGAGCGCTGGTAACGTTCGCGGTCAGCGCCCTCGTCGGCTACGCGCCGCTGCTGTTCGCCTCGCGCGCGTCGATGATCGCGATCCCGTGGTACCTCGCGCTGTTTGCGCTCGGCATGCTGGCCGCGAGCGCCGGCTTCGCGGTGCACACGGCCGAGCATCGCCTGCTGGCGCGCGTGCGATGGAACGTGCTGAGCGCGGTGCTGTGGCTGGCTTGCGCCGCGTTTGGGCTAGGCTCGCCGGGCACGTGGTTTCAACTGAAGCCGCTGACTGACCTACTGGTGGGCGCCGCGGCCGCCACGCTGATCATCGACTGCACGCAGCGCTCGCTCAGCGGCCGACGCGGCCTGCTGCTCCGGCTACTGGAGTCGCGGGCCGCGCTCGCGGTTGGCCACTTCTCCTACAGCCTGTACCTCACTCACCTACCGCTGCTCGCGCTCTGCTACTTCCCGCTCGCGAAGGCAGGGCTGACGGGCCCGGCGCTGGTGCTGGCGATGCTCGGCGTCGGCGTCCCCGCGTCGCTCCTGCTCGGGTTCGTGTTCTACCGGGCTATCGAGCGGCACTTCTTGCGCCCGCCGGCCGTCCTGCTCGCCGCCCATCGACCGGCGACGATCGAGCCTCGCCCCTAGCGGGCGGGCGTCACGCTCGGGCTGGCTCCGGCTTGGCGCCAGGCTCGGGTGCGGGAGCCGGAGCCGGCGTCTCCCAAACGCCGGCCATGATCGGCATGCGGGCCGCCAAGCCGACAGCAACGGCCAGCATGCTGGTCACCATCTGATGGTTGAAGCCGATGTCGCCCCACATCTGCACCTCGATGATCACGATGCCAACCAGCGACGCCATGCTCGCCGTGCGCAAGGTGGGGTGCTTGCTGCCGCGGTAGACGCGCGCGTGCATGAACACCGCGACGGCCACCATCTGCCACATGCCCCAGAAGCCGATGATCCCCGTGAATGCGATCGCGCCAAGCAAGCTGTTGTGCGGCAGGTAGCGATACTGCGGGAAGATCGAGCTGATATCGAACGCCACTACCTCTTCTATGTACTGACGTCCGAAGCCGTAGCCAGTGATTGGATTCCAGCGCAGCGTGCGCACCAAGTTGTAGTTCTCGATGTCGCGCATGATGCTGGACGTGTCTTGGTTCTCGCCGAACATCGTCGAGATCGATCCGACCGGCTTGAAGATGCCGACGGGGTTGCCCCAGCCCGCGACGACGTAGGCGATGATCGCCGGTGAGAGCGCGAGCAGCACCCAGTTGATCTTCTTCTTCAGCTTGCCCTTGGGCAGCAACAGATAGATGAGCACGAAGCCGACGCCGACGCCGAGCCAGGCGATGCGCCGGTTGTTCACCACGATCGCGAAGCCGATCAGCGCCGTACCGAACAGCACCCACAGCAGCGGCCCTAGCTTGCGGCGCTCGAGCGCGTTCACGACCAGCACGAACAGGCCACCGACGAACAGCACGCTGTCGCAGTGGTCCGTGAGGGCAGCGAGCTCCTGTTCCTTCGGCAAATGCTGGGCGACCTCGAGGTAGAACCACACGCACACCAGCGAGCGGTAGAGCGCCGCAAACACGATGACCTTACCGAGGGCTTCGACGTGCGCGAGCGTCCTGCAGGTGTTGACGACCATCAGCGCCACCACCAGGCCCATGATGAAGCAGTGCGTCTGGAAATACGCCTGATAGGGCTGCCCGCCCATCAGCGTTCCCCACACGAAGCTGCCTGCCATCGCGAACACCACGTACTTCATCGACTGCATCACGGGCTGGACGCGGCGCTTGGTCGAGGTCTGCCAGCTGAGCAGCGTGACGATGACGACCGCCAAGTCCCAAGGCACGATGTGCAGGATCGTCTTGAAGAAGAACGTGCTGATTGGCGTGAGCCACGTCGACCACTTGTTGGCGAAGATGTGGCCTTCGATCTCCGCTGTCAGCGCGATCCAAATCAGGACGTTTGCGATCCACCGCAGCACGCGCGGGAGTATGCCAGAAGCGATTCACGCGCAGCCGCTGGCAGCGCCCGGGCGAGGCGAATCCGGCGCGTCGATTGCCGGAATCCGCGCGCGGTGCTATCGCCGGCGATCCATGGTGGAGCTCAGCGTCGTCACGCCGACGTTCAATCGCCAGGCCAGGCTCGGTAGGACGCTCGCTGCCCTCGAGCGCCAAACCATTCCGGCCGACCGGTTCGAAGTCGTGGTCGTCAACGACGGCTCCACGGATGGCACGGCAGCGTGGTTGGGGCAGCAGCGACCGTCCTTTCAGCTGCGCTGCATCACGACTGAAAATGGCGGCCCTGCCCGAGCGCGCAACACCGGCATCGAAGCTGCCTCGGGCGAGCTAGTCGTGTTCGTCGACGACGACGTCGAGCCGCAGGCGACGCTGCTCGAGGAGCACTTACGATCGCACCGCGACGAGAGCGACGTCGTCGTCATGGGGCCGCTACTCAGCTTGCCGCGCTACTCGCAGCCGTGGGTCGCTTGGGAGCAAGCGAACCTCGAGAAGCAGTACGCGGCCATGGCGCGCGGGGATTGGGCTCCCAGCTTTCGTCAATTCTGGACCGGCAACGCCTCCGTCGCCCGCCGCCACTTACTCGCCGCGGGTCTGTTCGATCCCAGCTACCTGCGCGCGGAGGACATCGAGCTCGGCATTCGGCTGGGCAAGCTGGGCTTGAGCTTCCGCTTCAACCCGAAGGCGGGAGGGTATCACTACGCAGAGCGCTCACTCGCGTCTTGGGAGCACGCGTTCGCGAGCTACGGTACGAACGACGTGAGCATCTTCGCCAAGCTGGGAGATCAGGAGATGCTCGAAATTCTGAGCGCGAGCTGGCGGAGCCTGAACCCTGCGAACCGATGGCTCATCCAGCGCAGCTTGACCCGACCGGCGCAGCGTAAGGCAGCGTGCGCCGCGCTCCGGAGCCAGCTGCGCGTCGCAGAGCGGATCGCCCTCCCCTCGGCGGTGTCCCAGCGGCTCTGCAGCCTGCTCGCAGGGTTCAACTATTGGCCCGCGTGCGCCCGAGCGCTCGGCGCCGAGAACGCCAGCCGTGTGCTCGGTCTCTCGCTGGTGGCCGAGCCCTGAAGTCCGCAGACGATACGGCGGCGCCATTCCACGCGCCGAGGACCCATGGTATAGCCGCGTCCGCTACGATGACCAAACTCACACGCACAGCCACCCGAGGTGGGGCGCCCCTCACAGCCGCTTCGACTCCGAGGAGTGATCGTTCATGAAAGACGCGGGCCGCATCCTCATCATCGGCGCCGGGCCGACCGGCATTGGTGCCGCGCATCGCTTGCGCAAGCTCGGCTACACGAACTTCACGGTCATCGAGGGCATGGCGGACGCGGGCGGTCTCGCCAGCAGCTTCGTCGATGACAAGGGCTTCACGTGGGACATCGGCGGGCACGTTCAGTTTTCCCACTACGACTACTTCGACGACGCCATGGTCGAGGCGCTGGGCACCGATGGTTGGCTGCACCACGAGCGCGAGTCGTGGGTGTGGATGGCCGACCGCTTCGTGCCCTACCCCTTCCAGAACAATCTACGCTACCTACCGAAGGAGCTGATGACGAAGGCCATCCGCGGCCTGACGACGCGCCCGCCGCGTACGCCGTCACCCACTCAAGACTTCGGCAGCTGGGTGCTGCAGACGTTCGGGGAGGGTATCCGCGACATCTTCATGGCGCCCTACAACTACAAGGTTTGGGCGTATCCGATCGAGCGCTTGTGGGCGGGTTGGGTCGGTGAGCGCGTCGCGGTCGTGGATTTGGCGCGCGCGCTGGAGAACATCTTCCTCGAGCGTGACGACCTGTCCTGGGGTCCGAACAACACCTTCCAGTTCCCCAAGTCTGGCGGTACGGGCGCGGTCTGGCGCGCCCTGGCCAAGCAGGTGGGTCACGAGTATTTCAAATTCAATACTCGGGTTCAAAGCATCGACTGGCAGAAGAAGGTCGTCACGACCGACGCCGGCGAGCAGCTGAGCTACGACCTGATCTTGAGCACGATGCCGCTCGACGTCTTGGCCACCACGCTCGCGCCTGGTGTCGAGGTATTGAAAGAGTCGGCGCCGCAGCTGCTGCTATCGCACTCGCACATCATCGGCGTAGGCCTGCAGGGTGAGATGCCCAGCAAGCTGCACAAGAAGTGCTGGATGTACTTTCCCGAGGACAACTGCCCGTTCTATCGCGTGACGGTGTTCTCGAACTACTCGCCCAACAACGTCCCCGAGCCCGAGAGCGGGAAATACTGGTCGCTCATGTCCGAGACGAGCGAGTCGACGGTCAAGCACGTGAAGCGCGAGACGCTGATCGAAGAGACGATCACGGGCATGCTCAACACCGGCTTGATCAACGACCGCGATCAGGTGGTCAGCACCTGGCTCTACACGGCAGAGCACGGCTATCCGACGCCCTCGCTCGAGCGCAACCAGCTGCTCGCTCGCATCGAGCCGGCGCTCGCCAAGATCGGCGTCGCTTCGCGCGGCCGCTTCGGCGCCTGGAAGTACGAAGTATCCAACCAAGACCACTCGTTCATGCAGGGCGTCGAGTGGGTCAACGCGGCGCTCTTGGACGTCCCCGAGACGACCGTTCGCTTCGCCGAAACCGCAAACGCGATGTGGGGCAAGACCCGCCGCTGAATCGAGCTAGGAGCACACCGTGAAGATCTCCGTCGTCATGTGCACGCGCAACCGCCCTGACACCGTCGGTCAGGCTCTCGAGAGCGTCGCCGAGTGCGCCTACGAGTCGTTCGACGTGCACGTCATGGATCAAAGCACCGACACGCTGACGCGTGACATCGTGCAAGAGCTGGCGCGTCGCTTCGAGTCGAAGGTGAAAATCAACTACCATCACCTCGACAAGGCGGGGCTGTCGCGAGCGTACAACGAAGGTGTGCGCGTCTCGGACGGCGAAGTCATCGCCGGCACTGACGACGACGTGGTCGCGCCGCCGGATTGGCTCAGCCATATCGCCAAGGTGTTCAAGGCTGATCCCAGCGTGGGGCTGCTCTACGGCCAGGTTCTGGTGCCGGAGAGCCTGAAGGGGGCCGAAAGTGACGGCATCGTGGTGCCGTATCTGCACATCGACCGCTTCGAGCGGCTAGCCAAAGACGGCGAGCCCTTCAAGGTGTTCGGTATGGGGGCGAACATGGCGATGCGTCGAACCAAGTTCGACGAGGTCGGGGGCTTCGACGAGGCGCTGGGCGGCGGTGGGCCGCTGCGCTCCTCGCAGGATTTCGACTTCGCCTATCGCATGTTCTTGTCGGGCGCGGCCGTCGTGCTCAGCCCTGACGTCAAGGTTGACCACTACGGGAGCCGCACTGCCGATCAGTGGCCTGCGACGATGAAGGCCTATGGCGTGGGCGACGGCGCCTTCTATTCGAAGCACATCCGCTGCGGCGATACGCGGGCGCTGTGGATGCTCACGCGCAAGCTGGTTCGTGCCGGCGCGCGACAGGCGTACCACCTGGTGTGGAACCGGGAGTGGAAGCAAGACGACTACACTCCCCATATCTTCGTCGGCATCCGTGAAGCCGCGAAGTTCGACATCGATCGCGACAAGCGTGTTTACCGTGAGAGCGCGCGCGGCAAGATGACGGAGACCGAGTCGAACGCCGTCACGGGCGTGCAGCGCAACCGCTAGCCAAACCTCGGCAGCGGCCCGGGCTTCATCACCGATCGCTGCCGCAGCTGCTAGAGCGACAAGCGGTTTGCTGGGGCAACGAAGTTCACGAGCTAGCACCGAGCAGAGCCGCCGCGTGGGGGGAGGCTCGCCTGAATTCACTTCAGGCGAGGGGGGCGGCGCGAGCTGC
>JAEYWK010000192.1 GCA_023431345.1 Pseudomonadota bacterium | reverse complement strand
GGCCGCGCGCCGCCAGCGCCGGGCAGGCCGCTTTGAAGGGCCTCGAGCGCCATCACGCGATCGCGCAGGCGCGAGTGGGAGGCGCGAAGCACGACCAGCTCCGCGCGCAGCTCGGTGATGACCCGCGACAGCTCGCCGGATTCGTCGTCGCGCCGCGGAGGCCGCTCGAGGGCGGTCGTGTCGGCGCTGGGGACGAAGTCGCCCTCGCTCACGTCGAACACGCGATCTTCGTCGGCCCGCGGGCTGCGCATGAGCTGGGCGGCCGCGCCCACGAGGCCTTGACCCTCTTCGCTGCGGCGCAGCGCCGCCAAGATCGAGTCTGCCCCTTCGAGGCGCGTCAGGCGCGGCTGGTAAACGTCCCGATCGACGGCCTCGAGCCGGGTGAGCTCGAGGACCCAGCGCCCGCCTCGACAGATGAGGCGTGTCGGAGTCGCCTTGGACAGGGCGTCGACCGTGAGACCCATTCAAGCCGATGAACGACCCGTCACGGGCGAACCTAAGGGCACGGGCGAACCTCAGGGCCCGCGAATCGCGGCGTCAGCGCGGTGGCGCCCCAGGGTCAAGCGCTAGACGCTCGGTCCGGAGCCAGGAGGGCCAGCGCGAGCGCCATTTGCCGCGTGAACGCGCGCCCGCGTGCGACCCGCCGGTTTGGCATGGAACATGAGAAGGAGGCAACGCCACCACCATGGACGGCGTGCTCCAACTCCCTGCTCGAGATCTCGGTCGAGCCTTCCTCCAGTCGAACCTCGATCGGCTGTGGGTGGGCGAGCGCTCGCGTGAGCGCGTCGAAAGTACCGACGCGCAAGGGGAGCTGCTGCACCAGGCAGATGGCACCCCCGTGCTCCGTCACCGCGGCACGCTGCTGGGCACGCCGTCGGACGACCTGTGGTTGAGCCGCACCGTGCGCGAAAGCCCGCCCGGAAGCGCTTACGTCGTGTTCGGTCTGGGCATGGGCCACACCGCGCGCCAGCTGCGCGCCATGACGGACGCTCCGATCCTGATCTACGAGCCCGATCCAGGTATCGCGCGGCGCGCTCTCGAAGCCGGCCCCAGCGATCTGGGCGGGATCCCCATCATCTGCACCGCGTTCGATCTCACTCAATTTTGGACCAGCTTCGGGGGGCACCGGGAAAATGTCACGCTCATCTCAACTCCAGGTTACGCAAGCTTGTACGGCCGTGAAGACCGCGAGCTACGCGAGGCGGTCACCCAGCTGGTTCAACGCCGTAGCGTCAACTCGGCGACGCACCGCCTCCGAGCACGCGAGTGGATATCCGACGTGCTCGAGAACGTCGAGCTGCTCGCGCACTCCCCTTGCGTCTTGGGCCTCGCTGAGAAGTACAAGAACGTCCCTGCCTTCATCGTCGGCGCTGGTCCGTCGCTTGGCAAGAACGCCGAGCTCCTCGCCGACGCTGCGAAAAAAGGCCTCGTCATTGCCGTGAACTCGAGCGCGCTCGCGCTCGCTCGCCGAAACGTGCAGCCCCAGATCGTCACCTGCATGGAGTCGATCGATCTGTCGGAGCTACTGTCGCGCGTGCCCTACCTCGACGAGGTGGTCCGCGTCTTCAGCATGACCGTGCATCCCAAAACGATGCGCACCGGTCGCGGCCCTCTGCTGCCCGTGTACGAAGGCCTGCCGCTGTTATCGCCGCTGGCGAGCTTGGGCGACGCTGCGGGCCTGCCGGTGTGCGGCAGCGTTTCGACGCTGGCCTTCTCGCTGGCGCAGCGGCTCGGCTGCTCGCCGATCGTGTTCGTGGGCCAAGATCTGGCCTACACCGGCGGCGAAGCTTACGCGGCCGGCACGCCCTACGAGGGCTCACGTGTGCGCGTCTCCGCCGACGGTCAATCGCTCGAGCACGTCCGCAGCGCCACGCTCAAGGCCACCAACGCCGCCATGGCGGAGACGGAGCCGCTGCGCGAAGTCACGGCTTGGGGCGGCGCCGGCAAGGTCCTCTCCACCATCGGCTTCTCCGCCATTCGCTCTTGGCTCGAGCTGGCGGCGGAGGTGCTCGGCCGCGAGTGCCCCGAGCAGCGGCTGGTCAACGCCACCGAGGGCGGCGCGCGCATCGCCGGCTTCGAGGAGCTGGCGCTCTCGCAGCTGCTGGAGGGGCTGCCGAACCTCGACATCAGCGCGCGCGACATCGCCGACGCGGCGCTCTCGGCGCGGCCTCCCCTGTCGCGCGAGCGGCTCGTGCACTGGACCCACGCTCAGCTGAGCTCGGCGCGCGCCGCGCGTCACGCGGCCCGGCGCGTGCGCCGCTTGACGCAAAGCGCGACCGCGGCCGTCTCTCGCAACGACCCGCGCGCCATCTCTCGCGCGTTCGCCAAGCTCGACGAAGCCGAGCGCCACCTCCGCGCGGCCGTGGTGGCCTCACCGTTCGTCGACGCCTACTCGTGGACGGCCGTCGACGACATCATGCTGCAGAGCGACGCCGGCCAGGGCGACAGCCGCGAGTCCGCCACGCGCGCCGTCGCCGCCGAGGGCCGCCTCGCGAGCGCCATCGAGACTTGCACGCGCGAGCTGGAGCAAAAGCTCACGCTCGTCCTTCGAAGCTTCGGCGAAAGCTCGCCGTGACCTGACACGACACACGGAGAAACCACACCATGCCTCTAGTCATACCCACGAACGTACCTTCGCTCGACGCGCAAAAGACGCTGACGCGAAACTCCAACGCACTCGCCAAGAGCTTCGCTCGTCTGTCGAGCGGCTTCCGCATCAACACTGCCGCCGACGACGCGGCCGGCCTCGCCGTCAGCGAGAGCATGAAGGCGCAGATCCGCTCGTACACCATGGCCGAGCGCAACGCCAACCACGCGATCAGCATGACGCAGACGGCAGAAGCCGCCCTCGGCGAGATGCACGACATCTTGGGCCGCATGCGCGAGCTCTCGATCCAGAGCGCCAACGGCGCGATGACGGCCATCGATCGCGGCTACCTCGACACCGAATTTTCGGCGCTCAAGGACGAAATGGCGCGCATCCAAGGCTCCTCGAAGTTCAATGGGAAGCTGTTGGTGTCGACGGCGGGCGAGCAGATCACCTTCCAGGTCGGCCTCAACAACACCGGCAGCGACCAAATCACGCTGACCTTCGGCGGCCTCGCCCTCACCCAGCTGCTCTCGGCCAGCACCAACGTCGCCGGCGCCACCGCGGGCACGTCGCTCGACGCCATCGGTCGCATCGACTCCGCCATCGGCATCATCTCGACCGAGCGCGCCAAGTACGGCGCGGCCATGAACCGGCTCGACGTCACCGTGTCGACCATCCAAACCATGCGCGTCAACCTGTCCGCGGCGAACTCGCGCATCCGCGACGTCGACGTGGCGGAAGAGACGAGCCAGCTTTCGCGAAGCCAGGTGCTGTCTCAAGCCGGCGTCTCCGTGCTCGCGCAAGCCAACCAGCTGCCGCAGATGGCGATGGCCTTGCTCCAAGGCTGATTCGTCAGCCGCGAACGCGATGGATCTCGCCTCCGTGTCAGGTCGGGCTCCGCCGGGCCGAGGCCCGCGG
>JAEYWK010000086.1 GCA_023431345.1 Pseudomonadota bacterium | reverse complement strand
GCTCCGCCACGTCCGGGTGGCCCGTCGTGCCCTCCGGGTAGATCACCATCACCCCGACGAACGTGTCATCGACGACCTGCATCTTCGCGTCGAAGTCCCACAGGTGCCCCGCCGTGCCATTGCGCTCACGAACCACGAACACGTCGCCCGACCGCTCCCAGGTGAAGAACCGCAGAGGCTCGTTCGGCGAGTCACCCACGTCCCGGACGCAGGTCTCCATGGAGTCCGCCGCCGCGATGTGCTCCTCGAGGCCGGCCCGGTCGTCCCCGAAGTAGTAGGCGGCTGACTGGACGACGATCTCACCGCTCTCCCACGACACCGTGGCCTCGGCCACCGCATCCGGGGACGGGTGGTACAGCGCCTGGCCCAGCCAACCGCAGTAGGTGATCCCCCCCGACGCGGGTTTGTCCAGCGGGAAAGGCCCCTCCCACGCACCCGGTCCCAGGTCCTCGATCATCAGCGTGCCCGCCGTGGACACCTCGGGCTCATCGGGCCCGCCCGTGCACCCGGCGAGCAGTCCGAGGACGACGACACCTGCAAGTCCGAGCGCCCGGGCCTGCATCAGCCATCTCCCATGTTGAAGAGCTTGTCGAACTCGTCCCCGTACAAGAGCTCGAACATGGCCTGGCTGAAGAGGTCACCAACCCCGGTATCCGAGTCCTGCAGGTACAGAAGTGCGTCCTCCTGGGCCGCCTCGTCCATGGACCCCCACGGCAGCGGCACGCCGTCCGTCGCCCACGTCACGTTTCCAGGTATCGGCTGGGCCAGCAGGCCCGGATACCCGGCAACCGTTGCCAGCACCTGGTACCGGGCCCGGGTCATCGCGTCTTCGGCGAGCTTGTTCTGATCCGCCACCACACCGGCCTCGCCGCTGCCGAAGAGATCCGTCAATGCGGCCGCGCCCTGCTTCTTGGCCTGGCCGACAGTGAAGTTGACGGCGGCCACCGCCAGCGCGTCACCACCGGCCTTGGTCACCAGCGAGCCGAACGGCACGACACTGACGAGGTCCGTGCCCAACGCCACCCACGCCGCGCGAGCTTTGGCCGCACCACGCGCCTCGGCGATCGCCGAGTCACCGATCGCGTTCATGAACAACCCGTCGAGTTTCGCCTGGCCCTGGTACGCCAGTTGGAAGAGCGCCCGTGCCGCGTCGTCGTCCGGGTTGGCCGCCACTGGGTACAGGGCGATCGTGTACTTCTTCGCCGCATATGCGTCCAGCCCGTGACGGAGCGTCGCGAACCCGGACTCGGTGCTGCCCGCCAAGGCGATAAAGGCATCCAAGGACTCCCTGTTGAACCTCGGCGTGTTCGGCTGCTCCAATGAGGCGTACTTCAGCGGGTAGGCCCCTTCGCCGCCGGCATCCCAGGCGCACTCCTGGCTGTCGAGCATCCGGTCCACCCCGTGCAGATAGGTTGACAGGATCAGCGCGAAGTTCTCCGCGGCGACCGTCGGGCCGCTGTCGTCGGAGATCAGCGACCCGCTGATGCCACGGTGGCCGAGCAGATTCACCGTGTGGCTGGCCAGTTCTGCTGCCTTCCTGGCGAAGTCGGAGTCGGGAGGCTGGATCAGGCGCGGGTCGGTGGTCGCGGCCAGCAGCGCCTCGGACAGGTGAGCGAACTGGTCCTGGTCCCACTCCCGGTCGTGCAGCCAGTGCATCTGCCGGTCGGTCACCGACTTCGGCTGGCTGCCCTCGGTGAAGAAGTCCAACGCGACCTGGGGGTTGTTCGCGAGGGCGGACATGAAGGAGACGCCCAGGTCGCTGGCGGCGGCTTTCGCGCCGTCGGGGTAGAGCTGGTACCAGTAGCTCGGTCCGTACCCGCTCGGCCATGCCTGGAAGAGGGGGAGGTTCTTGTAGGTGACCCGCTCGTGGAAGTCGATCCGCTCGCCCGCGGCGGTCAGGAACGCACTGGTGTAGTCCGAGTCGTACAGCAGGTAGGACAACGCGGCCGGGAACGAACCAGCATCGGGGTAGTCGCTGACATCGCCGGTGCGTGCTGCGATGTCCACCAAGGAGGTCGCGAACTCCGTCGACTGCGCGTCGGTCCAGGCCCGGTCCGCGGTGCGCAGCGCTTGCTTGAACGACGACAGCACGGACTCGCGGACCTGCATCTCCTCCGCGGTTCGCGCCGAGCCGGTGGCCAGCTGGGTCATGATGTCCAGCAGCCCGGCGGCGCCGAGGTCCTCCAGCATCGCGGTCATCGCGAGCGGGTTCCTCGCGTGCCGGCTGACCCGTTCCTCCAGGGCTGCCATGCCTTCGGTGGTCCGGGCGTGCGGGCTGGCCGCGAAGACCGCCAGCGCCTCGCCGAGCCGCTCGGCCAGGCTCCGTTCACGTCGACGGTGACCTGGTGCCCGGCCGCTGGGGTCCGGAACCGCCCGTTGGCGTCGGAGTTCAGCAGCTCGACCAGATCCACCCGCGACTCCAGCTCGGCCGCCAGCTCACCCAGCCTGGGCACCTGGGCGTGCAGCGCCTGGTTGGTCGTATGGATCGACACCAGCGCCAACGACGCCTTCGTCCCGACCGCTGACCACTCCTCGCAGGTGCGGTCCACCGTGCTGCGCAACGAGGCGACGGCCGACCGCAGCGCCTCGACGTCCATCGAGACCCGTGTCATCACGTCAGCCCCGTGCGGGCTCGGTCAGCCACCGCGCCGGTGAGCATACCGGGCATCCCGGACAGCCCGAGGGTCGTCCACCGGCCCTCACGCCGAACGGTGCGCCGGCGTCGCGACGGGCGGGGCCGGGTACCGTTGGCGCGGCTGAGGTGCCGCGACGGTGAAGGGGATGTGGATGGCACGGGGGCGTTGGGGACTTGCGACGGTGATGGTTGCGCTGGTGGCCGGGGTCCTGACCGGGTGCTCGGGTGGCGGGTCGGACATGCCGGGACTGACCGCGTCACCGACGGTGTCCGCAACACCCACGCCCACGCCGACGCCGACCGCGGAGGAGTTCACCGAGGAACTCGGTGTGGTGTTCGACTTCTCCGACCCGGACCTCCAGCTGGTCTTCGAGGACGTCCCCCGGGAGCTGACCGGGGACGCCGCCGACGTGTACAACGCGATCGCCCTGTTGACTCGAGAGTTGTGGCGGTCATTGTCGTCGAACGAGGTGAGCCCCTTCGTGGGCGAGCTCGCCTCATCTGCCGTGAGCGACTCGATTGCCGACAACGCTGCAACCAATGCCGAGCGCGGGAACCGCATCGGCGGCGTGCACAGGGTGACGATCAGCGACATCACTGTCAGCGGTGAGACGGCGACGGGCAGAGTCTGCCGTGACTACCGGGAAGGCACGTTCGAGGACTCCGAGGGATTCCATGACCCGGCGGAGGTCGGCCACGGGGAGCCTCGTCTCCTCGAGTACTACCTGATCAACCGAGGTGGGGGCGTTTGGTGGGTTGAGACGATCACCAGGGTGGGCACATGCTGAGGCGACTCGGGGCTACGGGCGTGCTCGTCGTGTCGCTGGCCATGGTGACGGCGCCGGCGCTCGCTGACAACGAGGGCGGCTTCGCCAATGACGAAGGTGTCTCGTCGGGTGAGTCGTCGGATCAGAACACGCAGACGTCCGGGGACGCGACCTCGGGGACGTTGGTGGCGACGGTGCAGGTGTCGGGGACCACGGGTGAGGGGACCACGTACACGGCGGAGCGCAG
>JAEYWK010000059.1 GCA_023431345.1 Pseudomonadota bacterium | reverse complement strand
TGGCCCGCGCCACAAACCTGGGCCTACCAACAAACGGGCCCAACGACCCCTCACGGACCGTCGGGCACGGGCACGGGCACGTTTACGGGCACGCGCGAGCAATCCCAATTCAGGGACACTCCCTAGAAGTCGCAAGGATCGTCGCGATGCGCGGGGATGTGCGTGCGCTCGGAGTCGATGGCTTGGCACGTGTTCACGCACGGCCCGAGCGGCATGTCCGGTCCCAAACACTGTCGCCATTTCTTGCCGCTGGGTGGGACCGAGTCGCAATCGGGCGGCAGCACCCAGCAAGCGCCGGTGCCGTGACCGCAGAGATCGAATGGCGCGAGCAAGTGGCTGCACGAAGCGTAAGGAGCCACGCAATCCGCGCCCACGTCGCAGGTGAAGGCCGTCCCTCGGCACTCGCCGGTGGCGAAGACCTGCGTGACGTCGAAGTAGCGAAGCCAGCACTCGTTCCAGTAAGTGACTCCGTCGCAGCCGCACACCGGATCGGCGAAAGGTGGGCACTCGATCTTGGGCTGCGGCTCACACACGCCGAAGGCCGCGTCGCAGCCGCGCTTCTCGCAGCGCCAACCGGGGCCGCAGTCTGCGCTCGCTTCGCAGGGCCTGCCCTGAGGCGTTCCACCGGCGGACATCCCCGCGCCGCCTTCGGGCGGTGAGCTCTGCCCACCGCTCCCCGACGCCCCGCCCGGCGAGCCCCCGCCCGGCGAGCCCCCGCCAGCAACGGGCTCCGTCGCAGCGCCGGCGGCGTCGCCCGTGCCACCTCCGCCAGACGGTCCGGCTGCGCTGCCACCCGCGCCACCCACCTCGGCGGGCAGGTCGAACACGGTGATCTCCCGACCCTGACAGGCGAGGGCACCACCGAGCAGCAACCCCAGGCAACGCGCGGCAGCCTTCATCGCTTACTCCGCCGCCGCGGGCGGCGAGAGGCGGCGAGGCCCCGCGGCCGTGAAAGACAGGGCCAAGCTGAACCCACCGCGTAGTCTGGGCAGCGCCAGTAGCGGGCGTGATTCGTTGCCCCGCCGAGCCACGAACACGGCCGGCGCCAAGTCCAAGTCCAGTGACGCGAGCGCCGATAGGAAGACGCTGCCCGCGATCGGCAAGCGCGCCCCCAGCAACCCCACCAGCATCGGATCGAGCGCCGCCTCCGCCGGCCGCGCGACGCCGAGCTCCGGCGCGCGTGTCGGCCGCATCTCGAGCGCGTCGAGCCCGGCGCCGACGCCCACGCACGCCGAGACATCGGGCGAGATCGGCCAGTCGAGCGTCGGCACGATGCGCACCTGAAGCGGGCGCAGCTCGGCCGCGCCGCCTTCGAAGGCCACCTCGCTCGTCGAAAAGAGCGCCCCCGAGAGCAACAGCCCCGCGACGCGCGCGCGCCCGAGGTCGACGCGCGGCTCGAGCGCGACGCCGCCCCCTGGCACGAACCGCGATCCGCCGAGCGAGCTGAGTCGAAACATCGCCCCGACGTCGAAGCCGAGCGGCGAACGCTGCTCAGCTGCGGGAGGAGTGGGCTTTTTGCGGGGCACGGGCTGGGGCACGGGCTGGGGCGAGGGGGCGGGCTGCTTCGTCACGCCCACCTGCAAGCGCGACTCTACCGCCAAATACAGCACGTGCAGCACGCCCTCGACGCCCGTTTCCAGCGACGACACGTCGTTCAGCGTGCGCCGCGTCAGCTCTTGTCGAGACGCGCCGTCTTCGATGTCGATGCTGGGTGAGCTCGGATTGCGCAGGTCGACGTAGGCGATGACCACCGGCTGCGGCTCGTCGCTCGCTGTCTCCGGCTCGTCGATGGCCTTGACGTTCGGCTCGACGTCGAGGCGCAGCAACAGCTCACGCGCCGTCACCTTGACGCGCGACAGGGCCGCCGCGTCACCGCTGACGCGAATCTCGACGACGCGCGCCCAATCGCGCGACGAGCCCGCGCTGCGCAGCCCTTCGCGCGCCGCCGCGGTTGCCGGCGCCACCAGCAGCGCGGCCGCCACGGCCATCAGCGAGAGCTTCACGGCTGACCTAGAACCGCGAGCCGCTCCGTGGCCTGTCGACCATAAATGGAGCGCGGGAACTTACGTTGAACCTCGCGCCAAGCCGCCGTCTCCAGGTCACGACGCCCCAGGCGGCCGAGCGCGCGAGCACGCCCCACGAGCGCCTCCGCTTCGAGGCCACGCGAGCCACCCGCCAAGTAGCGTTCGAAGCCTTTGAGCGCGGCCTGCGCGTCGCCGCTGTCGAGCAGCAGCAGCGCGAGGGTTACCCGCGACAGCTCCGCCTCGGCAGAGCCCGGATACTGATCTTGCAACAGGTGGTAGAGCCCCGACGCTCGACCGACGTCGCCCGAGCGGCGCGCCTGGTTGGCTTCGGCGAACAGCTTGGCCGCGGAGGCGACTTCCCGGGGCGCCTCTGGGACGACCGGCTCCTTCTCCACCGAGGCGCCCGTCGAGGCTGGGAGCGCAGCTTCGGCGCGCGTCAGCCGTGGACGCGGCGAGGCCACGCGCGTGGCCGCCACACGACGGAGCGCAGGCTCGGCCACCACGTCGCCCCGCTCGGGCGCAGGCGCCGGCCTCGCCAGCGCGAGCGAAGGCACCGCTGGCGGAGACGACGTGACGGGAGCGACGGCCGACCCCTCTTCTTCACAGTCGGCCCCGACGCAGCTCGTGGCCGCGCGAGGCAGCTTCTTGACGACCGCGGGCGCGGGCGCCGCCTTCGAGTGCGAGAGCATCACGCTCACGGCTCGCCACGGGGCCTTGCCGCTCAGCACCGAAGCGACGGCGCCGCTGGCGCTGATCAACGCCGCGGCGGCGATGCCCCACACCCACAGCCGCGAACGACGTCGACGCAGCGGCGCGCGCGAGCCTTCGACCAGGGGCTGAGGCATGCGCAGCGGCGACGCCGGCGGCGCCCCGAGCGACGCCAGGCCTCGAGCCTCTTCCTGGAAATCTAGGCGCGCCGCGTACTCGAAGCGGCACACTTCACAGGCGTCGAGGTGGGCGCGTAACCGCTCACGTTCGAGGGGGCTGATTTCGCCATCGAGCAGCTTGTCGAAAAGCTCTTCGGGATGAAGACCGACTACCGTCATGGCTCCACCTTCAACTCGGCAAGTCCGGGGACGGATTCGATGCGAGCGCGCAGCGCCTCCTTGGCGAGGCGCACGCGGCTACGCACGGTGTTGACGGGTGCGCCGCTGGCGCGCGCCACTTCCTCGAGGCTCCAGCCCATCACGACTCGAAGCGTCAGGGCTTCCGCCTGCTCTTCCGGCAGATCTTCGAGGAGCTCGCGCAGCAGCTCGCGGCGACGACTACCCAGCGAAGCGTCGCCGGCGCTGACGACGGCGTCGTCCGTCGGGGCGAGCTGCCCCATCGCCTCGCGCCGACCGGCGTCGCGCTTCGCGTTGCGACGCGCTCGTAGCGCGACTCGCAGCGTGATGCGTGAAGCATAACCGGCCGGATGACAGTCGCCGCGAAACGCCGGCAGCGCGCGCACCAGCGCGATCATCGACTGCTGCACGGCGTCGTCCAGATCGGGGTGGCTGGCGCCGAGCACCCCCGCCGTCACGCGCGTGAGCGTGGGCCACACGTACGCCAAGAACTCTTGCGTCGCCGCCAGGTCACCTGCGGACGCGCGGCTAGCCAGAGCGCGAGCCTGCTCTTCTTGGGAGGGCAGACCTCCGCCCGCGGGCGCGCCGCTGGGGGGCAGGCGAGTTTCGGAACGCGGGCTCACTTCCCCTGTATCGTAGGCCGGCCGGGGCAAAAGCGATCACGCCGTCGAGAGAAGGCGAGCGATTTTCCGGCGTTCCGCCCGCCTTGAAAGTTGCTCAGGCAGGCGAACCGACGAAGAAGAGCCTGTGTGCTTCGCGCCTTTCGGCGACCGCCTGCGCGCCGGCTCAAAATGATAACGGCAGGCCGAGACGCACCACGCGGGGCTGGAAAGCGCTCATTTCTACTAGCAAGCTCGCGCGGTTGGTGGGGCGGCAGGAGTAGCTGAACAGCAGCTCCTTATCGACGAGGGCGTTGAAAGCCGGGTGCTCGCGCGCGCCCGAGCAAACCCAGCCGCTGCGGTATTCGGGAGAGAGTGTGCTCATCTCCGGCACCGTGTAGACGAGCGTCGGCGTGGACCAAGGTCCGGCCAGGTCGAGCGCCGAGCTCACGCTGATCGACGCGCTGGGCAGGACGCTGGTGTTCGTGAACAGCGCGAGCCAGCGGCCCGAAGGCGCGTGATGGCGCACGCTGAGGCCGGCGCGCGCAGGCAAGCCCAAGCGCCTCGAAAGGTCGAGCTCGAGACCAGGACCCCAGGTCCCATCGGCGCGCAACGTCTCGAGCGAGCCTTCGGAGACGGTCGGCGCAAGCAGCCGTTCTTTGGTGATGCGAGTCAGCCCCAGCTCGTCGCCACGGGTCGTGAACAAGAAGACGTCGGACGAGGTCTCGGCGACGCCGGCGCCCACGCTAGCGCGCTGCGCCGTCAGCTCGAAGTACTCGACTTGCCACTCGGCGATCGGGGCGAGCGGGTCGTCGACGCGGATCAAGGTCGTGCCGTGCTCGGTGACGCCGCTGTCGTCGCGCGTCACGCGCGTCGCCGTGAAGAACAGCTTGCCCGCCGTCAGCCAGGGCTGCTGCAGGCGCAGCTCGACGCCGTCGCTCGCGTCGTCGTCGAACAGCGCCGCGTGCTCGTGACCGGCCCCACCCCACGCGTACTCGACGCTGAGCTTGCCCGAGAGACAGCTGAGCCGCGCGACGCTGCTGCCCGAGAGCTCACTGTCGACGCGGCTCAGCTTACTCGGGCCGCCGACGAAGCTCTCTTGGAAGGCGACGAGCGCTCGTGATTCGGACAGCGCGACCGATGAGGTGCCATCCCCGCCAAGCCAGTAGCCGCGCCCCGTTTGATACGTGTACGGAAGCGCGAACGAGCAGCGCGTCAGCTCGGGAGGAGCCGCGGCGTTACCCGCGCCGCCTTGACCCGCGCCGCCTGGGCCCGAGCCGCCCTGCCCCGAGCCGCCGCCGGCGCGACCTGCGCTGATCGTCACGTCGACCGCGCGCGCGTGCTCGCGCTCCAGCCGCGCGTCGCCGCAAGCCGCGCAGTACGGCCAGGCGAAAAACCACAGCAGCGTCGGAGATCGCATGCGGCCGTCGCAGCATAGCCGCCGCGCCGCCGCCGCGCGCGTCGCTCGTGCACGAACCGCTAGACGCGTTCTGGCAGCGCCGAACGCTGCACTGTCAGGAACTTGTCAGCTAAAGGCACGGCGCCCGTCCTTCCGAGATGGTGGACCTCGCGCCGCAGAGCGTCACGAACGTGCTCCGCGAAGCGCCGGCCGGCCCGGCCGCTGGCGCGAAAGGTCTTCAGAACATGCCTCGAGGGTGGCGGTCGCGCGCACCGCGTCTTAGGCGTGCTACGCGCAGCCCGTCCGCGGCAAACGCCGCGAGAAAAGCTGAAGAAACGTTAAGCCCGCCGCCCCTCGAGCTCCGAAATAAAGCACATGCGTTACCTCATCGTCATCCTCGGCCTCATCGCGCTCGTCGGCGGTCTCGTTGCCGTCAAAGGCTCGCAGATCGGCATGCTCATCGGCATGGGCGAAGCCATGAAGAAGGCGGGCCCGCCGCCCGAGGTCGTCGGCACCGCCATCGCCAAGAAAGAGACCTGGGAGAACACGCTGACGGCAATCGCGAGCGTCGTCTCCGCCAAAGGCGTGGCCCTCAGCAACGACGCTCCGGGCATCGTCTCTCGCTTGCACTTCGACTCGGGCGACACGGTCAAGGCCGGCGACGTGCTGGTCGAGCTCGATACGAGCGTCGAGCGCGCGCAGCTCGCCTCGCTGAAAGCGCGCCGCGAGCTGGCTGAAATCTCGGCCAAGCGCTCCAAAGCGCTGGCTCAATCCGGCGCGGTCGCTCAATCGCAGGTCGACGCCGACGAGTCGTCGTTCAAGAGCCTCACCGCCGACGCGGGCGCGCTCTCCGCGCAGATCGGCCGCAAGGTCATCCGCGCGCCGTTCAGCGGCAAGCTGGGCATCCGCCAAGTCAACCTCGGGCAATACCTCGCGCCAGGCACGACCGTCACGGTGCTCGAGTCGTCCGAGTCCGACTTCGTGGACTTCACCTTGCCCCAGCAGGACTTGGCGAAGGTGCGCGTCGGCATGCCGGTGCGCGCGCTCGTCAGCGGAAGCGCGGAGCCGCTCGCGGTCGGCAACGTCAGCGCCATCGATCCTTCCATCGACCCGATGACGCGCACCATCAAGCTTCGCGCCACGCTGCCGAACGCGGGCGACAAGCTCCGCCCCGGCATGTTCTTGCGGGTCGAGGTGGTGCTGCCCGAAAAGAACGAGGTCGTCACCGTGCCGCAGACCGCGATCGTCCACGCCTCGTA
>JAEYWK010000161.1 GCA_023431345.1 Pseudomonadota bacterium | reverse complement strand
CCTCCGTCGACTGCGCGGGCAGCTGCCCGCGGCGCGCGCGTGCCAGGCACGCGCCACAAACCCCGGCCTACCAGCCCCGATACCGCCGACGGCAACTTACGGACCGTCGGGCACGGGCACGGGCACGGGCACGGGCACGGGCACGTTTACGCCGAGACCAGCAATTAGGGACACTCCCTAGAACGCCGAGCGGTCAACCGCTCGGCGTTCTACGGGCCGAACAGCAGGTAGCCGGCGCCGGAAATGACGAAATTCAGGATGATGACGGCCAGCGACGAGCCGACCACGGCGCGAGTCGTGGCGCTGCCGACGCCTTCCGAGCCGCCGAACGCGGTCAGGCCGGCGTGGGCGCTGATCACCGGAATCGCGGCGCCGTAGGCGAGGCACTTGGCGAGGCCCACGATCACGTCGGAGCCGTTCACCAAGCTCAAGTTCCAGAAGGTGCGCGGGTTGAGCTCGAAGAACGCGGACGCGGTCCACATGCCGGTCGCGACCGCCACCCCCGCGGCCAGCACCACCAGCATCACGAACATGAACAAGCTCGCCAAAAAACGCGGGCAAACCAGGTGCTGGATCGGATCGGCGCCGCACATGTGCAGCGCGTCGACCTGTTCGGTGACGACCATCGAGCCGATCTCGGCCGCGATGCCGGCGCCCACGCGCGTCGCCAGCATCAACGCGCAGATCGACGCTGCCAAATCGCGCACCAAAAGCTCGAGGAAAGTGGCGCCGAGCAGGCTGAGATCCGGCACCACGCGCTGCGTTTGCAGCCCTGCCTGGTACGTGAGGATCATGCCCATGAACGCCATCACGATGCAGAGAAAGACCAGCGAGCGATTGCCGATCTCGTACATCTGCGTCAAAACCGCGCCCCGCTCGAGCCCGCCTTTGAGGCTCGTGCGCAGCGTGAGTCGCAGTAGGCGCTGCAGCTCCCCCAGCGTGACCCAAAGCCCGGGGTCGTTGTCGTGGGAGCGGGCGCCTTCGCTCATGAGAGGGCGAAAGAGAGCAGGTAGTCGATGACGAAGATTCCCGCCGCGCTGACGACGACGGCGGAGTTCACCGAGCGACCGACGCCGGGCGCGCCACCCTCAGTGGCGAGGCCGTAGTGACAGCTCGAGAGCGCGATCACGATGCCGAAGACGAAGCTCTTGATCAAGCCGTGGAAAACGTCGCCGACGCCGAGCAGCCCGCTCGTGAGGCCGTTGTAGAAGATGGCCGGCTCCACCCCGAGCAGCACCCGGCCCGCGACCGCGGCGCCGATCAGCGCCAGCACGTCCGCCAAAATGGTCGACAAAAACAGCGTGATGACGATGCCGTAGAAGCGCGGGGTGACGAGGTAGCCGATCGGGTCGATGGCCATCGCGCGCAAGCCGTCGACCTGCTCCGTGACGGTCATGGTGCCGAGCTCGGCCGTGTTGTTGGCGCCGACTCGGCCCGAGATCATGAGCGCCGTGAGCAGCGGAGCGATCTCGCGCAGCGTACCGAAACCGGCACCCCAGCCGAGCAGGCCCTGCGCGCCGTAGCGCTCGACGATGGGCGCGGCCTGAATCACCATGATGCCGCCGACGAAGAGCGCCGTGACGGCGACGATGGGCACCGAACGTAGGCCCATCCGGTACAGGCTGCGCATCAGCTCGGCCCGGTCCACGAGCCCCGCGAACGTGCGCTGGACGATGCGAGCCAGCAGCACGCCCTCGGCCCCGACCACCCCCACGATCGCCGAAATGCCGCCAAAGAACGCGGAAAGCGGCGGCTTCGAGGCGGCGGGCAGGGAGGTCTCGGCCACGGCGTCAGCGTACAGCCCGCGCGCCCTACCGCCAAGCAACCTGGACCGGTATAGGATGGCGCCGCCCATGACCCCCGCCCCACGGCGCATCGCCCTCCAGCTCTGGACGCTGCGCGAGCACCTGCGCACGGTCGACGAGGTGGCGCAGAGCTTCGACCGAGTTCGCCAGATCGGCTACGAGCACGTGGAGCTGGCCGGCTTGTGCTCGATGCCTGCGCGCGAGGTCAAGCGCCTCGCCGACGCCAGCGGGCTTTCGATTTGCTCGGCCCACGTCGACGCGCGGTCCATCTTGGAGGAGACGGCGAAGGTGGCCGACGACTTGAGCGAGCTCGGCTGTCGCTTCGTCGTCTACCCGTACCTGCACGTGCCGCTCGAGACCCTCGACCAAGTGTCGGCCTTGGCTGACGACCTGACGCGAGCGGGTGAGGCGCTGCGCCGCCGCGGCCGCTTGCTCACGTATCACAATCACGCGAGCGAGTTCCGGCGCCTGGAGGGCAAGGCGATCTTGGACTGGATCTTCGATCGCACCGACCCTTTGCTGGTGCACGCCGAGCTCGACACGTACTGGGTGCAAATGGGCGGGGGCGACCCTGCGCGTTACTGCGCGCGGCTCTCCGGGCGCTTGCCGCTCCTGCATTTGAAGGACTACACCATCGACGCGGCAGGCCAGCCGCAGACGGCCGCGCTCGGGCAGGGGAACCTCAACTTCTCGACGATCTTGCGCGAAGCGGAGTCGGCGGCTTGCGACTGGTACATCGTCGAGCAGGACGCCCCCGCCGACCTCGTCTTCGACGAGATCGCGACGAGCTTTCGCTACCTTCAGTCGTAGCTGTTGGTGCGTAGCCGTTGGTGCGGCGCGTCCCGCGCCTCGTCGCTCGGCTCACTTGGAGATGGTGGCGGGCGGCAGCGACACGTCGCCCGCCGCCCTGCGCGCGCGCTTTTGCTCGTACATGGCCATGTCGGCGCGCTCGAGCAGCTGCTCGATGGTGCTCTCGTCGCCGACGGGCGCGAAGGCGGCGCCGACGCTCATCGATAGCCGGTACGGACGCTCGAGCTCGGCCGCGCGCTCGTCGCACAGGTCGCGGATCTTCGCGCGCAGCGGCTCGAGCTCGGCCGCGCCGAAGTCGCGCACGAAGGCGACGAACTCGTCGCCGCCGAGTCGCGCCAGCACGTCGGAGTGGCCGAGCGCCGCCGACAGCACGTAGGCCGCATCCATCAACGCCGAGTCGCCCGTGTCGTGGCCGAGCTCGTCGTTGATGCGCTTCATGCCGTTGAGATCGACGAACAGCAGCGCGGCCGCGCGGTCGTCGCGCCTCGCTTGCGCCAGCGCATGGGTGGCGACCTCCAAGAAGCCACGCCGATTGAACAAGCCGGTGAGCTCGTCGCGCAGCGACATCGTGCGCAGCGTCTGGGCCTGGACGGTGAGCAGCTCTTCGGCGAGGCGCCGCTCGGTGACGTCGTGACCGGTGGTGTGGAGCCCCACCAGCCGCCGGGCGTCGTCGCGGAGCACCGCCCAGCGCACCTCGAAATAGCGGTATTCCCCGTCTTTATTGCGGAGCCGGTAGGTCGTGACGCCGCCGCCGAGCCTACCCGCCCGCACATCGGCCAAGATCGACTCCGTGTCCGCCAGCTCGTCGGGGTGGACGAGCGCTTCGAGCGGTGTCGCCAAGAACTCCTCCGGCGTGTAACCGAGCAGGCGCTGTACGGACGGGCTCACGTAGGTTGCGCGGCCGCTCGGATCGAGCAGCCGCACCAAATCACTGGTGTTCTCCGCGAGGAGCCGAAAGTGCTCTTCGCTCTCGGCGAGCTCTTCTGCGGTGCCGCGCAAGACCTTCACGTCGCGGTTCACGGTGGCGAAGCTCAGCCCT
Organism: Pseudomonadota bacterium; assembly: GCA_023431345.1. GTDB lineage: Bacteria > Myxococcota_A > Polyangia > Polyangiales > Polyangiaceae > PMG-095. The sequence goes on along the minus strand of JAEYWK010000161.1, from coordinate 771 downwards.
GCGAGCGCGATCGTGAGCAAGGAGCCGAGGCTGAGCGCCCAAGCGGCGGTGGTCTGCGCGCGCTCGGCCTCGGAGCGGCGCTCGAGCAAGCGCTGCTGCTCGTGGGCCCGCATGGCGCTGCACACGCGCCGCATGGCGTCCATCAGGTGTTTGCCGTCGCCCCGGCGCACGAGCAGCAGGGCGCGATCCGTGTCGCCGCTGCGGTGCAAGTGGATGACGTTCTGGACGTGGGCGAACTTTTCGTCCGTGAGCTGCCGCAGCCGCTGCAAGCGGGCGCGCTGCGGCGCGTCGGAGGCAACCGAGCGCTCGAGCTCCGACAAATGTGCGGGGACGCCGCGCCGTGCTGCGTGGAAGGGCTCCAAGAACTGCTCGTCGGCGGCGAGGAGGAAGCCGCGCCCGCCCGTCTCCGCGTCCTTCAGCTGCGACAAGACGCCTTCGATTGAAGATTGCACTGCTAGCGTCTGCTCGACCGCGACCATGGCCGCCAGGTAACGTGTGCCCGCTGCGTACACGAAGCCCGCCACGATCGTGACCAGCAGCAGGATCGCGCCCCAAACCAGACGCTTCGTTCTCAGCAAATCAGCCATGAGGGCGCCGACGCAAGGGCTAAGGGCCCGCGAATGGCCAAGTCAGTCGATGATCGCGGTCGAGGCGCGTGGATGGCGAGGCGCGACGAAGGCGCATCCTGGAGGATGTAACTGAGGAGCAACGAAGCCAGCCGCGATGCATCGGCGGCGAGGGCGACTGACTTGGCCATTCGCGGGCCCTAAG
>JAEYWK010000160.1 GCA_023431345.1 Pseudomonadota bacterium | reverse complement strand
CCTCCGTCGACTGCGCGGGCAGCTGCCCGCGGCGCGCGCGTGCCAGGCACGCGCCACAAACCCCGGCCTACCAGCCCCGATACCGCCGACGGCAACTTACGGACCGTCGGGCACGGGCACGGGCACGTTTACGCCGAGACCAGCAATTAGGGACACTCCCTAGACGCTCGGCGGTGGCAGGGTGGCGTAGCGGCCGAACTTTTCGGCGAGCAGCGCCAGCGCCTCGGAGCCACGCGAGGTGCGCGGCGCGTAGGCGTCGGGGGCGACCTGAGGCGGTCGCACGCTGACCTCGGCAGGGGAGACGCCGATCAGCGCGTCGAGATCTGCGAGCAGCTCCTGCATGTCTCGGTAGCGGTTGTCCGGGTGCTTGCGGGTCGCGGTCAAAATCATGCGCTCGAGGCGCGCGTCCAAATCCTCTTCCAACCACGAGGGCGGCGGCAGCGAGCTGAACAGCTGATGGCGCAAAAGGTCCGCGGGCGCGGTGGTGTCGAAGGGGAGATGACCCGTGAACAGCCGGAACATCACGACGCCCATCGCGTACACGTCCGTACGGCTGTCGACCGTCTCGGCCAGGATTTGCTCCGGCGCCATGTACTCGACGGTGCCCAAGATGGTGTGGCTGCCGCTCGTACCGCTGTGCCGCTCGAGCTTGGCCATCCCGAAGTCGATCACCTTGAGGCCGTAAGGCTCACCGGTTGGTCCGACGAGCACGAAATTGTCGGGCTTCACGTCGCGATGCACGACGCCGGCGCGGTGAGCCGCGCTGAGGCCCTGCGCGGCTTGTCGCGCGAGCTCGAGCGAAAGCTCGAACGGCGGCGTGCCTTGGCGTCGCAGGTAGTCGCCCAAAGTTTCACCCGGCAGCGCCTCCAGCACCAGGTAGGGCACGCCGCCGCTGGTCTCGCCAGAGTCGAGCACGCGCACGACGTTGGGGTGATCGATGCCGCGCAGCGCGTCGGCTTCGCGCAGCAGGCGCACGGAGAGCTCGTGGCTCTTGTTCGTCTCCGACGCGAGCATCTTGATCGCGACCGGAACGTGCTCGACCAGATCTTCGGCCAGGTAGACGCGCGCCGTCGAGCCACGCGTCAGGTAGCCGTGCACCTTGTAGCGATCCCCGAGCACCATGCCCGTGAGCTGCGACTCCGAGGGGCGAAACTCGTGGAGCTGCGCCAAGCGCGCCACGAAGGGCGCGCTCGGGTGGCTCGGCCGCGACTCGTCCGCCAATCCTGGCTCAATCCGTTTCGCGCGCGCTGCTCTTCGCCTCGGGGGCGGGGACGGCAGCGGTGCGATCCTTCATCGCCACGAACTTGCGTTCGTCGTAGCCAGTATAGATCTGGCGCGGGCGGGCGATCTTCTGGTCCTTGTCGAGCAGCATCTCTTCCCACTGCGCGAGCCAGCCCGACGTACGCGGGATGGCGAACATGACCGGGAACATGTCTACGGGGATGGTGAGCGCCTCGTAGATGAGGCCCGAGTAGAAATCGACGTTCGGGTACAGCTTGCGCGACACGAAGTAGTCGTCGGACAGCGCGATCTTCTCGAGCTCGAGGGCGACGGCCAAGAGCGGGCTCTTCTTACCGATCAGGTCGAAGACCTGATCCGCGAGGCGCTTGATGACCTGCGCGCGCGGGTCGTAGTTCTTGTAGACGCGATGGCCGAAGCCCATCAAACGGCTACCGACGCCGCTCTTCACTTCCTTGATGAAGGCGGGGATGTTCGAGAGCGAGCCGATCTCGCGCAGCATGCGCAGCACGGCTTCGTTGGCGCCGCCGTGGAGCGGGCCGTACAGGGCCGCGGCCGCGCCCGCGACCGCGACGTACGGATCTGCCCGCGAGCTGCCGACCGAGCGCATCACGTTCGTCGAGCAGTTCTGCTCGTGATCGGCGTGCAGGATGAACAGCACGTCGAGCGCGCGCACGATCTCGGGGTGCACCTCGAACTTCGGCTCGGCGATGCGCTTGACCATCTGCAGGAAGTTCGCGGAATAGCTGAGCTCGTTCGACGGATAGACGAACGGCATACCCATGGCGTGGCGGTAGCTCCAAGCGGCTAGCGTCGGCATCTTCGCGATCAGGCGCACCATCTGCGCGCGGCGGATGTCGCGATCCATCACGTGCTTGGCCTCGGGGTAGAACGTGCTGAGCGCGCTGACGCTGGCGCACAGCATGCCCATCGGATGCGCGTCGTAGCGGAAGCCGTCGATGAACGTGCGCACGTTCTCGTGCACGAAGGTGTGGTGCGTGATGTCGTCGGTGAACTTGTCGAGCTCGGTCTGGGTGGGCAGCTCGCCGTTGATCAGGAGGTAGGCCACCTCGAGGTAGGAAGCGTTCTCCGCCAGCTGGTCGACGGGGTAGCCGCGGTAGCGCAAGATCCCCTTGTCGCCGTCGATGTAGGTGATCGCAGAGCGACACGACGCGGTGTTCATGAACGCCGGGTCGTAGGTCATCAGACCGAAGTCGTCTTTGTCGGCCGACACAATCTGGCGAAGGTCGAGGGCGCGGATGGTGCCTTCGTTGATCGGCACTTCGTAGGTCTTGCCGGTGCGGTTGTCGGTGATGGTGAGGGTGTCCTTGGCCATGGCTTGCTCGCTCTGATCTTCCTATCGACTCTTGCGCTTGGGGTGAGCGAGCCTTCCTCGCATCCGCCCACAGCGCAAGACTTTCTGCCGGTTTCTTGGCCACGCCGGCAGGTTTTGGCATGGGCAAGGGAATGGTATCGCTGCTCGAGTCGCGCGCCGGACGGCCTTTTCGAATGGGCGCTCGCGCCCTGCTGGGCGCCTTTTGGCTGGCCAGCCTCGGCGGCTGCGAGGGCAACAGTTGGCTGACGCGTAAAGATCCAGTCGCGATGAGGCTGAAGCCGGAGACCAGCCCCATCACGGCGCCGGTCGACGATTGGTCTCACGTGCCGGTTCCGCCCGCGGACGGGCCGCAGCTCGCGCCCATTTCGCTGCAGACCGCCGTGTACGCCAAGCCTGACCCCAAGGCCGAGGTGGTGGGCTACCTGCGACTGGGCGCCAAGGTGGCGCGTTCGGCGACGCCCGTGAGCAAGGACGGCTGCCCGGAAGGCTGGTACGCGGTGCGACCACTGGGCTTCGTCTGCGTGGGCACGAACGCGACGATCAAGCTCGATCACCCGCTGATTCGGGCGATCGATGTCGAGCCGGATCGCAGTAGGCCCATGCCGTACGCGTACGCCTTCGTCCGCGCGATCGCGCCTTCCTACATGAAGGTGCCGAGCAAGGACGAGCAGCTCAAGTACGAAATGCGGCTGGAGCGCCACCTTCGCAGCTACGCCAAGCTGAAGGACAAGTGGGACCACCTCGACGTGGGCGCCAACGACGTGCCGCTCGACGAGCGCGGCATCGCGATCGGCGGCATCCCGGACCACGCTCGCCCGCTGGGGATGAGCGAGCGCTACGGAGGCCACGGCAGCGACGCGGTGCCCTGGTGGCTGGAGGGTGGCCGGAAAATTCCCAACGTCGCGAGCTTCAAGGTCCCAAGCTACGCGGTGATGTCCAACCGCGTGAAGCGGCACGCAGGCGTGTCGCTGATCGGCAGCTTCGTCGCGGGCCCGGAGGCTCAAAACCGGCGCTTCGCGATCTCGACGGACGCGCGGCTCATCCCGGCTGACAAGTTGAAAGCCGACTCGGGCTCGCCGTTTCATGGCTACGAGATCAAAAAGATCGGTTTGCCCGTGGCGTTCGCGCGCAAAGAAGGCGTCAAGAGCTACCGCCTCGAAGGCGGCAAGCTGGTGGACGGCGAGCGCATCGCGGGGCGGTCCCTCGTGCCGCTCACGGGCGCGGTCAAAGAGCTGCGCGGCCAGCGCATGGTCGAAACGCGCGACGGCGCGTGGCTACCCAGCGCGGATTTGAAGACGGCGGCCAAGAGCAGCAAGCTGCCCGGCTGGGCGCGCGGCGACAGCAAGTGGATCGACATCTCGATTCAGAATCAGGTGCTGGTGCTCTACGAGGGGGCGCAGCCGGTCTACGTGACGCTCGTTTCGACGGGGCGCGATGGCTTGGGTGATCCCAGTAAGACGCTCAGCACGCCCCTCGGCCAGTTTCGCGTCTACCAAAAGCACATCACGACCACGATGGACTCCGACGTGGCCGATCACGAGTTCGAGCTGCGCGACGTGCCGTGGGTGATGTACTTCAAGGGCGGCTACGCCCTGCACGCGGCGTACTGGCACGACGACTTTGGCCGCGCGCGTTCTCACGGCTGCATCAACCTATCGCCCGTCGACGCGCGCTACGTGTTCTTCTGGTCGTCGCCCGACGTGCCCGAGCACTGGCACGGCGCGTATTCGGGGAAGACGGGCTTCGAAGAGGGCACGCTCATCTACGTGCACCCGTAGGGCGGCGCCATCGCCGCCACTCATTTCATTGAATGCTGAACGACTTGGAGACCGTCACCGCGTCGCCGGCGAACGCTGGCACCTTGGCGCCGCGGAAGATGCGGGCGACGCAGCCTCCGACCGCCGTACCGGCGAGATCGCCCGAGACCTGCGTGTTGGTAGCGCGGCCGCTGGGCATGAAAGTGATCGACACCTTGCCGCTGCCGGTGGGGCCGTCGGCCGTCTTGCAGCTCTGAGCGCTGCCGGCGGCGGCCGTGAGCGCGGCAACCGCGGCGGCCTTGTCGAAGGGCGGGGCGTTGCTGGGCTCGGCCGGCTTGTCTGCCGGCTTGTCTGCCGGCTTGTCCGCGGGCCTGGCGGGAGCGTCCGGCTTCGCCTGCGGCGTGGCGGCCACTGGGGGCGAGCCCTCGGGCGTGGCCGCGGCGGCCGCCGCGGTGCCGCCTGCCGCTGCCGGTGTGGCGCTCTCGGCGGGCGCCGCAGATGGCTCGGAAGTGGCGGTCGCGGGCGCCTCAGGGGCCGGTGCGGCGGCGGTGGGCGCCGGCTCGGCCACGGGGGTAGCGCTCGGGGCGGGCGTGCCCGCGAGCTTCTGGGGAATGCCTGCTGCGAACGCTCCGCCGCCGATGAGCACGACGGCGCCGAGCGCGAGCCACAGGCCCGCGCCTTTCTTTTTCTCGGGTGCCGCGCCGGAGAGGGCGAGCGAGTCGCCGCCGCGCGAGTCGACCGGCGGTGCGGTGACGGGCGCGGTGAAATCGGGCGCCGCGAAGGCCGAACCGAACGCGCCCGTGCCCACGTTGGCGAGCGAGCTCGGCCCGGAGTCGCTGCCGAGCAGGATCGCAGCGGCGTCGTCTTGCTTCGCGGCCGACTTGGTGACGGCTGGCTTTTGCTCCTGCTTGACCAATGCGTCGAGCGAGAACAGCACCGAGCTCTCGTTGCGCGCGCCGGTCATCTTGTGGGCGGGTTCCTTGGCGTCGCTGCCGAGTGACTCGTCGTCTTCACTGCCGGCGGCCGCGAGATCACCGAACAGATCACCGCCGCCCCGCGCCGCAGAGCGTCTCGCCGCAGCAGGTTTGGCGGCCGCGGTCGGCACGGGCGCCGTCGCGGCGGGTGCGGCCGGCGCTTCGGGCGCCTGGCGCTCGGTCAGGTCGAACGCCGCCGCAGGCGAGCTCGGCACGTCTTTCGCGGGCTCGCGCCACTCACCGCTCGCTCCGCCTTCGAGATCGGCGCCTTCGAACGGCGAGGCTGGGAGCTGCGTAGCGTCCTTTCCTCCGCCGAGCGCAGGCGAGGCAGCCGCTGCCGCTTTCTTCTTCAATTCGCGCGCCGAGAGCGCGCTCGCGATTTCGGCGATGTCGAACGGCGCTTTCCAATCCGTCATGCCCTCGCGCCAGATGAAGGCGTCATCGTCGAGGGTGCCGGCCGCGTACTTATCGACGATAGCGCTCAGCGGGAGCGTTTCCTGACGATCGTCGGGGTAGGCGATGTCGAAGCTCAGCTCGCTCGGAGTCGCGGCGCGCGCGGGCTCGGGTGTCGGCGCAGCAGCAGGAGCAGCAGCGACAGGAGCAGCAGCGACGGGAGCAGCAGCGACAGGAGCAGCAGCAGCAGGCGCCGGAGCTCCGGAAGCTCCGCCGCTCGCCTCGAGCTTCGTCCCGTCGACGATGATGCCGGTGCCGCAGTGCTTGCAGGTGATCTTCACCTTCTTGCCGCGGAGCTTCTCATCCGGGATTGCGTACTTGGCCGAGCAAGAGGTGCAGCTGACGTTCATGAGCTCCTGGGGGCGGGGGGGCCGCTGGCGCCGAGCGACGCGCCACGAAGCAAGACCCGCAATCGAAGAGAAATATCACGAGACTGTCCCCCAGCCAAGACGGCCAAGCTTCAGTAAGTGCTTGTCATCTCAGCAGAATTGACTCAGTCGCGGCGCCTCGACGGCGAACGCTCGCGGGCGAGCGCTCGCTACCAACGGATTGCCCTCAGCTCGGCTCCGGCCGCGCGGCGGGCGGCCCGAGCCGCTCGCGTTTGATACAGTCCGCGCCGTTAGGGGCCCCCTGGGCAGGGCGGCCATCGCTTAGAGCTCATGGATTCCAAGGAAAATTCCCAAGCTGGTGCGGCCTCCGAGCGCGACAGGGTCGAGGTCGGCGCCGCGGGGAAAGCTGACGGCAGGGAGCCGGGCAGAGCGGCGAACGACGCTGAGGTCGCCCAGAGCGCCCGCGCCCCGGGCCGCGAGAGCTCCGCCAAAAGCGCGACGACCACGAGCGCGACCAGTGGAGGCCCCCCGGCGCGCCGCGCGTGGGCGCCGTATCTGAACGAGCGCTACCGCAGCGTCGATCCGCGCTGGCTCGGCATCTTCCGCATTTGCTTCGGGAGCCTCCTGCTCAGCGAGCTGCTCTATCGCTGGGGCTACGCGCGGATGTTCTTCTCGAACGACGGCGTTCTGCCCAACCACTACTCGCTCTTCGCGCCGATGGGGCAGGACCTGTTCTCCATCTATCATGCCTTCTCCACGATCGAGGAGGTGCACGTCGCGTTCGCCCTCACGTTCGTGGTGTTTCTCTGCTTCACGCTCGGCTACCGCACGCGGCTGTTTCACGTCCTCTCGGCGATACTGATCACCAGCCTGCACAGCCGCAACTTGTTCACCGAGAACGGCGGCTCGGTCGTCACGCACTCGCTGGCGATTTGGACGGTGTTCTTGCCGCTCGGTCGCTGCTTCTCGCTCGACGCGCTGCGCTCGTCTTTCGCGCGCGAAATCGAGCACGGCGCGGACGATTTGAATCGACGTGGGCCGTCGCGCGTCGAGCCGTTCGTCTCGGTGGTGGTCTTGGGTTTGCTCCTGCAGTGGAGCGTGATCTATTTCTTCAACTGCGTTCACAAGGGCGGGGTGGGCTGGCGCAACGGCAGCGCCATCTACTACTTCTTGCACCAAGATCGCATCGTGACCGCGCTCGGCGTTTGGGCGCGGACGCACGTGCCGCTGGGTGTCTTCGAGCTGCTCACGCGGGCAACGTTGTTGGTCGAGGGCATGCTGGGCTTCATCTTGCTCGTGCCCTTCGCCTACAAGAAGCTGCGCCGAATCGCGTTCTTCCTGGCGCTGGGCCTGCACGGCAGCATCGCCGCGCTCTCGCGGCTCGGCCCGTTCTCGTACGTGATGGTGATGTTCTTCCTCATGCTGTTCGGTGAGGAGGAGCTGCGCTTTCTCGGGCGCTGGTTCGGGCGGCCTGCGCGGGCCGTCACGGTCGTGTTCGACTCCGACTGCGGCATTTGCTTGTGGATTTGTCGGCTGCTCAAGCGCCTCGACCCGTGGCAGCGGCTCAGCTTCGTCGCCAGCCACGACCACGCGCGTTTGCCGCGCGGCGTCGACCCGAAGAGCTGCGAGACCAGCGTCGTGGTCGTCGACGAGCAAGGTCGCGTGCTGCTCGAAGAGGCGGCCGTGGCACGCGCGGTGCGCGCGCTGCCGCTGGGGCTCATGCTGGTTTGGTGGTTGTACGTCCCCGGCCTGAGCTCGCTCGGGCGCTGGGCGTACCGCGCCGTTGCCCGCAACCGCACGCAAATCTCCGGCTTCTTCGGCCTCGGGGCGTGCGGACTGCCAGCCGCGCCAGCGGCGCCGAGGGTGGCAGCCGCGCGAGGCGGAGGCGAGCTCGGCGCCGAGCTTTCGACCGTCCGCGTCATCGTGCGCGAGACCCTGGTGTTGGTGTTGATGGTCGTGCTCGCGACCGAGGTCGTGAAGAGCAACCCCGCCGCCGCTCGCCACTTGCGTTTGCAGCGTCCGGCGTGGATGTCCCAGGTCATCGGCTACACGCGCATGCTCGAAGGCTGGGGCATGTTCGCTCCCGAGCCGCCTTATGATGACGGGCGCTTGGTCGTCGACGGCCGAACGCAAGACGGGCGCAAGCTCGACCCGTTCACCGGTGAAACGCCCGAGCTCGATCCCGCGTCTCCGCGTGGCTGGGGCCACGACCAGCTGTGGTGCGACTACAGCAACCACATCCGCTGGCCACACAACCATGGCCGGCGCCAGTTTTTGCGGACCTACCTGCTCAATCAGCATCTCTACAGCGGTCGACCGCAAGATCAGCTCGTCGCCTTCGACGTCTGGTGGATTCAGGACAAGTCGCCGAAGCCGGGCCAGGCGCGCGGGAAGACTCTGCCGCCCGAGCGGGTGGTGTCGCACGGCTTCGTCAAAGACTCCGGGGCCAAGCCTTGGCTCGCACGCTCCGCGCCCCAGAGCGAGGCGGGCCGATGAAGCATCACTACGAGCTAGCGCCGTCGGCAGCAGCCAGGGCGCCGAGCCCTCCGTCGACCTTCTGGCAACGGTTGGTCGCGAGCTACGGCTCCGCCGACCCGCGCTCGCTGGGGCTGTTCCGGATTGCCCTCGGCGCGCTGCTGTTCGCCGACGTCGCGTCGAAGCTGCCCGAGGCGGCCGTTCACCTGTCGAACGCGGGCTGGCTGCCCAATCACTTCGCGCTGTTTCGGCCGATGAGCCCCTACCTGTTCTCGGTCTACTTCGCGTTCGGGTCGCCGCTCGAGGTCAAGCTGTTCATGGCGCTGCACCTGCTCGTGTGCGCGCTGCTCGTCGTCGGCTATCGCACCAAGCTGATGCAAGTGCTGGCGCTGGTGCTCACCACCAGCCTGAACAGCCGAAACCTCGTGCTCGAGAACGGGGGCACGGTGGTGCTCAACTTGCTCGTCGTGTGGTCGGTGTTCTTGCCGCTCGGGCAGCGCTTCAGCGTGGACTCTCTGCGTCGCTCGCTCGCTCTGCGTCGTGAGACCTCGGCCCCCGCCCTCAACGATCGCGCTGATCCCCCGCGCGCGCTCGGGCCCGTCACCTCACTGGCGATAACGGCGCTGCTGCTGCAATGGGCGACGATCTACTTCTTCAACACGCTGCACAAGAGCGGAGCGCCCTGGCGCGACGGCACCGCGGTTTACTATTTTCTGCAGCAAGACCGGCTCGTGACAGGGCTCGGAGCGTGGCTCCGCGGCGCGCTGCCGCTCGGGGGCATCCAGGCGCTCACGTACGGCACGCTGGTCATCGAGGGCCTGATGCCGCTGCTGCTCTTGTCGCCGATCCGCCCGCACGTCACGCGGCTCTTGGCCTTTGCGTTGGCGGCGCTCCTGCACCTGTCCATCGACTTGGTGCTGCCGCTCGGCTCCTTCTCGTGGGCGATGCTGGTGGTGTTCGTGGCGCTGCTGCCGCCCCAGGTTTGGGCGGCGCTCGGTCACTATTTTCGCGCTCGGCGTCGCGCTTGCGTCGTGCATTTCGCGCCCGAAACCGGCGCGTCGCTCTTGCTCTGCCGCGTGATCAAGCGCCTCGACGCGCTCGAGCTCGTCACCTTCCGGCCCCTCGACGAAGCGTCGCCCAAAAAGGCGAAAAAGACGCTGGTCGTGAGCGCGGAGGGCGAGAAGACGGCGGCAGGCTGGGACGCGCTGCTCGCGATCGGCGATGCGCTCTGGTTCGGTTCGCGGCCGCTGCGCCTGCTCGCACCCTTCGTGAGAAGACGGGTGACGCGCCGCCTGGCGCAGCTCGGCAGCGAGCCCGAAGTGATCGACGCCTGGCTCGGCACCCAGCCGTTGACCCGCGAGGCTGACGCGCGCGCCGACGAGCCGAGCCAGGCTCGCCGATTGCTCGGTGAGCTGGGTCGGGGCCTGCGTGAGCTCGCGGTCTTGGGCTTGCTGGTGGTCTGCGCGACCCAGGTGCTGCTCGAAAATCCGAGCGTTCCTGCGTCGCTCAGGCCCGAGCGCCGACCGGCCCTATTCGAAGCCGTGATCACCTACCCGCGCATCTTCCAAGGCTGGAGCATGTTCGCACCCGCGCCTCCCATGACCGATGGGCGCTTGGTGATCGACGGCATCACCCGCGATGGCCGGCGCTTGGATCCGCTCACCGGCCAAGCTCCCGTGTTCGAGGTGCAGCCCGCGGGGCTCCCGCGCTCGAACCTGATTGATGGCTATTTTCACGTCCGCATCGCCGAGGAGCGCTTCCAACCCTACTGGAACGGTGTGCGTGACTTCTTGATGCGCCACCACGAGCTGAGTGGGCGGCCGCGAGATGCGCTGCGCTCCTTCGATGCCTATTTCGTCAGCGAAACCTTGGTCGCGCCAGGGCAGACGAAGTCGCCGCCCGAGCGTCGCAAGCTGTTCACTCACGCAGGGTCGGCGGCTGCCGGCGCGGGCTCCGGCGCGCGACCGAAGAGCCAACCGTCCAAGCCTCGGGCAGAATAAGGGAGTGTCGGCGTCGCACATCGCTCATGCCGTTTGGCACACGCTGGGCATCAGCGTGCCGACCATTTGGCAGGGGCTTTGGGGCACGCTCACGCCAGAGCTGGTCGACGCGCGGTTGATGCGCTGGTCGGAGGCGCTCGTGGCACGCGCGCACATCGAGCTGCGACTGCAGGGCGGGGAGCACGCGGTCGGGGGCGAGAGCTTCGTGATCATGTCGAATCATCAGTCGCTGTACGACGTGCCAGTGATCTACCAGGCGCTGCGGCGCCGCATCCGGATGGTGGCGAAGCAGGAGCTGTTTCGCGTGCCGATTTGGGGAAAAGCGATGCGTCGCGCTGGCTTCATCGCGCTGGATCGGGGCAGCCGCGAGCGGTCGCGGCAAACGCTGCTCGATTCAGCGGAGACACTGCGCGGCGGTACGTCGATTTGGATCGCGCCCGAAGGCACTCGCAGCAAAGACGGGCGGCTGGGTGAATTCCGCAAGGGCGGCTTTCATCTGGCGCTGCAGAGCGGGTGCCGCATCTTGCCGGTGAGCATCTCGGGGACGAGCGCGGTGCTGCCCGCGAAAGGTGCTCGCATCACCGATGGCTGCCAGGTCGACGTCGTGGTGCACCCTCCCATCGATCCGAGACCGTTCGACGGCGACCGGCTCGACGAGCTGGTCGCCGAGGTCCGGCGCGCCGTCGCCTCGGCGCTCCCGTGATGACGGGCAGCGGCGTTTCCGCGGGCTCGCCTGCCGCCGTCAACCACGCACCCAGACGCGCAGCACCATGGTGCCTTTGGCCGTCCAGGGCGTGACCTCGATGCGCTCCACGTCGTCGAGCGAACCGGACGGTACTCGGTGGAGCAGGTGAGCTTCGATGAAGCGACGCCGGAGCGGCTCCGTCGAGAGGTCTCCGACCGCGGTGCCGCGGATGATGAAGGTCAGCAGCTCGAAAATCTCGACGCCCGCGGGGGCGGGCTTCGAGCGGGGGACCGCTGGCTTCTCGACCGTCGCGGCCTTCTCGACCTTCTCGACCTTCGCGGTTTTGGCGCCCTTGCTGGGGAGCGGCGGTGAGGTGGCAGGTCGTGGCCGCGGGGGGCGGCTCGGTGCGCTCGCGCCGGGGGCGTTCGAGATGCGGTCGCCGTAAGGGAGCGTATTTTGGCGCGGCCGTGTCGTCGACTCGGCCAGCTCGTCGGCGATGGCGGCCAGCGTGTCGCGACCGGCGGGCGCCTCGGAGATCTCGAGCAGGGGCGCCTCCGCGGCGCTCAGGGTGGGCTGCGCGAGCTCGTGCTCGATGGCGGCGAGCGTCTCGCGCCCCGCTGTCCGGTAGCCCACGTGCAGCTCCGGCGCGGACGGCTGCACGCTGCGTCGTTTGCTGGCGGTGGGCTTGGGCTTGGTTTTCGGGGGCGACAATCAACCGAGCAAGCTATCAGCCCCCGACCGCGCGCCGCTAGTCGCCCCCGGACCTACACCTGGGCGTAGCCTTTTTCAGGGCAACTCGGAGCGGCCCATCAGGAAGGTGTCGCAGGCCTTGGCGGCCTTGCGGCCTTCGGCGATGGCCCACACCACCAGCGATTGTCCGCGCTGGCAGTCGCCGGCGGCGAACACGCCCTTTTGGTTGGTGGCAAAGTCGTGGTCGACCGCGATGTTGCCGCGGGCGTTGATGGTCAGGCCCAGGCCCTCGACGATGCCGGGGTGCTCGGGGTGCACGAAGCCCATCGCGAGCAGCACGAGGTCCGCGGGGATCTCGAACTCGCTGCCGGGCACGCGCTCGAACTTGCCGGCCTTCAGCTCGACCTTCACGCAGTGCAGCTTCGTGATCTTGCCGTTCTCGCCGCTCACGCGCTCGGTAGAAACGCTCCAGTCGCGGGAGCCGCCCTCTTCGTGCGAGGACGACGTGCGCAGCATCAGCGGCCAGAGGGGCCAGGGCGTGCTGCCGGCGCGCTCTTCCGGCGGGCGCGGCATGATCTCGAAGCTGGTGACGCTCTTGGCACCTTGGCGGTGCGACGTCCCGATGCAGTCGCTGCCGGTGTCGCCGCCGCCGATCACGATCACGTTCTTGCCGGTGGCCAGGATCGCGCCTTCGTCGGGCACGACGTCCCCGGCGACGCGCTTGTTCTGCTGCGTCAAGAAGTCCATCGCGAAGTGGATGCCGGACAGCTCGCGCCCGGGCACCTCGAGATCGCGCGGCTTGCGTGAGCCGATGCACAGCACGATCGCGTCGAACTCGGAGCGCAGCTGATCGGCGCTGATGTCACGGCCGATGTCGACGCTGGTCTTGAACACCACGCCTTCTTCCGTCATCTGCTGCACGCGGCGCTCGACCAGGGATTTCTCCATCTTGAAGTCGGGGATGCCGTAGGTGAGCAGGCCGCCGATGCGGTCGTCGCGCTCGAACAACGTGACGCTGTGACCTGCGCGGTTCAGCTGCTGCGCGGCGGCCATGCCCGCGGGGCCGGAGCCGACCACCGCAACCTTCTTGCCGGTGCGCACGCGAGGCGGCTGAGCCTTGATCAGCCCGTCGTTCCAGGCCCGATCGGCGATCGAGCGCTCGATGAGCTTGATGCTGACGGGGTCGTCGTTGATGCCGAGCACGCACGCCGCCTCGCACGGCGCGGGGCACACGCGCCCCGTGAACTCGGGGAAGTTGTTGGTGGCGTGCAGCGCTTCGCTGGCGCGCGCGATGTCGCTGCGAAACACGTGATCGTTCCAGTCGGGGATCAAGTTGCCGAGCGGACAGCCGGTGTTGCAGAACGGCACGCCGCAATCCATGCAGCGTGCCCCTTGCTTGACGAGGTCGTCCTGCACCACCGGGAGCTCGAACTCTCGGTAGTCGTGCACGCGCTCGGCGGCGGGGCGCTTGGAAGGATCTTGACGCTCGAACTCTAGAAAACCGGTGACTTTGCCCATATCTCGTTTGTCGGTGAGGATCCGGACCCCGCGCGGGTCCGGTTCGTTGAAAGGCTCGGGTGAGGGGAGCGGCTCCGTTCAGCCGCCGGCGATGACGCCCGACTTCGGCTCGGCCTGCATCGCGGGGAGCATCGAAGGCCGCTCAGGCCCCTTGTTCTTGGCGTTCTGCTGCTCTTCCAGCACGCGGCGATACTCCTTCGGGAACACCTTCACCATGCGGCCGACGGTGCTCTCCCAATCGCGCAGCAGCTCCCGCGCTTTGGCGGAGCCGGTGCGCGCCAGGTGCTCTTCGATCATGCCCGCCACGTAGGCCGCGTCATCGGGGCTCAGCGCCTCGAGCTCGATCATCTCCATGTTGCAGCGCTTCTCGAAGTCGCCCGCTTCGTCGAGCACGTAGGCGAAGCCGCCGCTCATGCCGGCGCCGAAGTTACGGCCGGTGCGGCCGAGCACGACCACGCGACCGCCGGTCATGTACTCGCAGCCGTGGTCACCCACGCCTTCGACGACGGCGCTCGCGCCGCTGTTACGCACCGCGAAGCGCTCGCCCGCCTTGCCGTTCAAGAACGCCTTCCCCGACGTCGCGCCGTAGAGCGCGGTGTTGCCGAGGATGATGTTTTGATCGGCGCGGAAGGTGACGCCCGCGAAGGGCCTCACCGTGAGCACGCCGCCGGAGAGGCCTTTGCCGACGTAGTCGTTCACGTCGCCTTCGAGGTTCAGCTCCATGCCGTTGGTGGCGAAGGCGCCGAAGCTCTGGCCCGCGGTGCCCTTGAAATCGAAGCGGATGGTGCCGTCGGGCAGGCCGTCTTTGCCGAAGCGCCGCGCGACCTCGCCCGCGAGCATGCCGCCGATGGTGCGGTCGACGTTGCGCACCTGCAGGCTGTGGCGAACCGGCGTCTTGTTCGTGAGCGCCGGCTGACACAACTCGATCAGCTTGTTGTCGATCGACTTGTCGAGGCCGTGATCTTGCTCCTGCATCTTGCACACCCCCACGCCCGGCCCGGGCGTGATGGGGGTGAGCACGTCGGAGAAGTCGATGCGCGAGGCCTTCCAGTGCTCGGTCTTGCGGACGCGGATGCGCTCGCTGTGCCCGACCATCTCGCGGATGCTGCGGAAGCCCAGCGAAGCCATGATCTCGCGCGCCTCTTCGGCGACGTAGAACATGAAGCGAACCACGTGCTCGGGCTTGCCCTCGAACTTCGCGCGCAGGACCGGATCTTGCGTCGCGATGCCCACCGGGCACGTGTTCAGGTGGCACTTGCGCATCATGATGCAGCCGGAGGCCACGAGCGGCGCCGTCGCGAAGCCGAACTCTTCGGCGCCGAGCAGCGCCGCGAGCACGACGTCGCGGCCAGTGCGCATCTGACCGTCGGTCTGCAAGACCACGCGGCTGCGTAGGTCGTTCTTCACCAGCACCTGGTGCGTCTCGGCCAGGCCCATCTCCCACGGGATGCCCGCGTGCTTGATCGAGGTGAGGGGCGACGCACCCGTGCCGCCGTCGTGACCGGAGATCAGGATCACGTCCGCGTGCGCCTTGGCCACGCCCGCCGCCACCGTGCCGACGCCGGCCTCGGCCACCAGCTTCACGCTGATGCGCGCCTTGGGGTTCGTCATCTTCAAGTCGAAGATCAGCTGCGCCAGGTCTTCGATCGAGTAGATGTCGTGGTGCGGGGGCGGCGAGATCAGCGTCACGCCCGGCGTCGAGTGACGAGTCTTGGCGATGATCGCGTCGACCTTGTGGCCCGGCAGCTCGCCGCCTTCGCCCGGCTTGGCGCCTTGCGAGACCTTGATCTGCAGCTCGTCGGCGTTGACCAGGTAATAGGTGGTGACGCCGAAACGACCGGAGGCGACCTGCTTGATCGAGCTGCGACGCAAGTCGCCGTTGGCGTCGGGCTTGAAGCGCTCTTCGCTCTCACCGCCCTCGCCGGTGTTGCTGCGGCCGCCGATGCGGTTCATCGCGATCGCGAGGTTCTCGTGCGCTTCGGCGCTGATGGAGCCGTAGCTCATGGCGCCAGTGGCGAAGCGCTTGACGATCTCCGCGGCTGACTCGACCTCTTCGAGCGGCACCGGAGCGCCGTTCGGAGCCAGCTCCCACAGGCCGCGCAGCGTGATGGGGCCGCTCGACTGGTCGTTGATGAGCCGCGAGTACTCCTGGTAGCTCTTCACGTCTTCCATGCGCACGGCGTGCTGCAGCTTGGAGACGGTGCTCGGGTCCCACAGGTGCCGCTCGCCCTGCGCGCGGTAGTGATACTGACCGCCCAGATCGAGGTACCCCGTAGGCTCGGTCGCCTTGGGGTAGGCGAAGTCGTGCCGGCGCCGTGACTCTTCGGCGATCACGTCGAGGTCGATGCCGGAGATGCGGCTGGACGTGTTGGTGAAGTAGCGATCGATGAGGTCCGGCGATAGGCCGATGGCTTCGAAGATTTGCGCGCCCTGGTAGCTTTGCAGGGTGCTGATGCCCATCTTGCTCATCACCTTGAGCAGGCCCTTGTTGACGGCCTTGATGTACTTCTTTTGCGCGAGCTCCGGGTCCTTCAGGCCCGGCGTGCCCTGCTGCGCCATTTGATGCAGCGACTCGAAGGCCAGGTACGGGTTGACCGCGCCGGCGCCGTAGCCGAAGAGCAAGCAGAAGTGGTGAACCTCACGCGCCTCACCGGTCTCGACGATGATGCCCACCTTCATGCGCGTGCCGTTGCGCAGCAGGTGATTGTGCACCGCACCCGTGGCGAGCAAGCTCGGTACGGGCGCCATGTGCTCGGTCGAGCCGCGGTCGCTCAAGATGAGCAGCGCGTGGCCGTCGAGCACCGCTAGCGAGGCCTGCCGGCACAGCTCGTCGAGCGCGGCTTTCAGGCCTTCCCCGCCTTCGGCCACCGGATAGAGCATGGGCAGGGTGGGCGGGGTGCGCAGCGTGCTGAGCGGCGTTTCGCGCAGCTTGGCTAGATCTTGATTGCTCAAGATCGGATCGGGCAGCTCGAGCATTTGCGCCTGATCCGGCAGCTCGAACAGGATGTTGCCTTCGCCGCCGATGTAAGCCTTGAGGCTCATCACCATCGCCTCGCGGATCGGATCGATCGCGGGGTTGGTGACCTGGGCGAAGTGCTGCTTGAAGTAGGCGAAGACCAGCTGCGGCCGATCGGACAGCACCGCCAGCGGCGTGTCGGTGCCCATCGAGCCGCGCGGCTCGTCGCCCGCGCCGGCCATCGGCGCCATCAGCAAGCGCAGATCTTCTTGCGTGTAGCCGAAGACCTTCTGGCGCTGCAGCAGCGTGGTGTGCTCGCGCGCGGTGGCGGTGGGAGGCGAGGCCTCGATGTCGGCGAGCGCGATCTTGTTCTCGCGGATCCATTTGCCGTAGGCCTTCTTGCGGCAAATCTCGTCCTTGATCTCTTCGTCTTCGACGATGCGACCCTTCTCGGTGTCGACCAGGAACATGCGGCCCGGCTCGAGGCGGCCCTTGCGCTCGATGTTCTCGGCCGGGAACTCCAGCACGCCCGTCTCGGAGCCCAGCACCACCAGGCCGTCTTTCGTCTCCGTCCAGCGCGCGGGGCGGAGGCCGTTGCGGTCGAGCATGCCGCCGATGCGCTTGCCGTCGGTGAAGGCGAGCGCGGCCGGGCCATCCCACGGCTCGACCAGGCACGAGTGGTACTCGTAAAATGCCTTCTTGTGCTCCGGCATCTGCTCGTCGTTTTGCCAGGCCTCGGGCACGAGCATCATCATCACGTGCGGCAGCGAGCGCCCCGCTTGCAGCAGTAGCTCGGCGGTGTTGTCGAGCATCGCGGTGTCGCTGCCGCCCGGGGTGATCGTGGGCAAAATGTGGCGTACGTCCTCGCCGAACACCTCACCCTTGAACAGCTGCTCACGCGCGCTCATCCAAGCCGCGTTGCCGCGAACGGTGTTGATCTCGCCGTTGTGGGCCAGCACACGGAAGGGCTGCGCCAGCTCCCAGGTCGGGAAGGTGTTGGTGCTGAAGCGCTGGTGCACCATGGCCAGCGCGCTCTCCATGTCCGGGTCTTCGAGCTCCTGATAGAAGCCCGCGAGCTGCTCGGCCAAGAGCAGGCCTTTGTAGATGATGGTCCGCGACGAGAGGCTCGGCAGGTAGAACGAGCCTTTGCTGGCGATGTTCGACTCGCGCACGGTGCGCTCCGCCCAGCGGCGGATCACGAACAGC
The DNA here is from genome assembly GCA_023431345.1 of Pseudomonadota bacterium. Classification (GTDB taxonomy): domain Bacteria; phylum Myxococcota_A; class Polyangia; order Polyangiales; family Polyangiaceae; genus PMG-095. The sequence continues at coordinate 59,769 of JAEYWK010000160.1, read as the reverse complement.
TTGCGCTCGAACGCGCCCTGGTCGTCCGTGTTCGAGCCGATGAACACTTGGCGGATCACGGGCGCGCTGGCGCGCGCCAACGGACCGAGCGCAGCGTCGTTCACCGACACGTCGCGCCAGCCGATCAGGCGCTGTCCGGTGCCGAAGATCTTGTCTTCGAGGATCTGCTGACAGCGGCGGCGGTCATTCCTGTCACGCGGCAAGAAGACGAGGCCGACGCCGTAGCGACCCGGCTCCGGCAGCTCGATATCGGCCGAGTCGCACGCCTTCTTGAAGAACTTGTGCGGCACTTGCATCAAAATGCCGGCGCCGTCTCCCGTCAGTGGATCGCAGCCGGACGCGCCGCGGTGCACGAGGTTGAGCAGGATATCGACGCCCTTCTTGACGATGTCGTGCGACGCCTCTCCCTTGATGTTCGCGACGAAGCCGACGCCACACGCGTCGTGCTCATAGCGGGGATCGTACAGACCTTGGCGTTGCGGAAGGGGCATGTGTCTCTGATGTCGGGAGGGGAGAAGGGAGCCCTGGGTCGGGCTCGACGGGCGTGGAGTATAAAGTGATCGAGGGCTTCGGTCAGGCGCTGCGGGGCGCTAGGGCGCGTGTCGCACGGATTGACGCGACGCGCAAGCCGACGCAGACCAGTACAGTAGTATCAGAGAGCGGGGGCGTGCGCCTGTTAGCACGGCTCTTGCGCGCTTCAACGTCCGCGAGAGTGATGTGCGTCGCCGCCGCGAAACGCGGCGGAAAAAGAGCTCACTCGTTCGCCTCGAAATGGCAGCTCGCGACGAAGCCACAATGCACGGCGCGGCAGGTCCGCTCGGGAACGAGCGCCCACTCGTCGCGCGCGCGCGCGTTCAGAAAGGCGCGCGCGATCGCGGCAGGCTCCGCCTTCGGCGGCTCGATCCAGTCCGGCTCGTTCGCGTCGCCGAGCAGGTGAAGGAGGCCAACTTTCGGCGTTTTGCCGAGCTTGCGCTCGACCACGCTGCGGTAGAGCGAAAGCTGCGGGCCGTAGCGGGCATGATCGCCGCCGCCGGTCGTGCGCTTGTAGTCGATGACGTGCAAGCTGCCGTCCTTCAGCTCCACGAGTAAGTCGAGGGTAGCCTTGACCACGAGCGCGGGGTGCGCCGACTGTGCTGGCCCGGAAGGGGCCGGCGTGTGCTGCTGCTGCGGGGGAGCCGCGCCGAACAGCTCGAGCTGGCCGGGGTGGTGCTTGGGCCGCCGCTTGTCGACGGGCGGCGCCGCCGTCCGCCCTTCGAGCGTGACGATCAGCTCGACCTCCCGCAGCACGCGCACGGCGTCGCGCCGCACGCGGGCCGCGTAGGCGCCGCCGAGGAAGCGGGCCAGCCCCGCCAGCGTCTTTTCGCCGGTCGGCGAGCTCGAGTCGAGCCCGCCCTGCGTGAGCGACGCGGCGAGCGCGGCCATGTCGGGCGGCTCGCCCCAGCGCTCCAGCGGCCAAACCTCGAGCACGTGATGGGCAGCGATGCCGGCCAGGCGCGGATCGGCGTCGATGCTCGGACGCTCGCCCGCGCCGCGCCGTGGCTCCGTGAGCCCTTGCAGCTGCACCAGGCTGAAGCGCCGCGGGCAAATCTGGAAGTCGCTGAGGGCGGTGACGCCGAGCACGACGGCGCTGCCGCGCAGCTCGCGTGGCAGCGCCGGCGGCTCGCTGCTCGGCGCGAGCGTGGCGGAGGGCAGCTTGGCTTCGGCGAGCAGCTCGCTCACGGGCTGCTCGCGGTAGCCGTCGATGCGCTGCAGCGCGCCTTCGGTGTGCAGGTCTTGCAGGGTCTTGGCGAGGGAGCCGCCGCGAGCCTGCACGGGGAGCGCGATCACCAGCTCGTGCTCGGCGCGCGTGAGCGCCACGTAGCTGAGCCGTTGGCGCTCGGCGAAGGCGCGGGCGCTCGTGTCCTCCGTGAGCTCGGTTTGGGTGTCGGTGATGATGGGCCCGTCTTCTCCGGCGTGACGCACGACGAGCAGCGGCGCGCTCCGCGGGCGGCGCAAGATGCCGACCGGCGCCGTTTGCGGGCGCTCCACCGCCTCCGGATCACCCAGAATCACGGTGGGAAACGCCAGGCCTTTGCTGCCGTGGATGGTCAGCAGGCGCACCGCGTCATCGTCGGGCGAGAACACGGCCGCTTCGGTTTCGTCCATCTCGAGCGCGATTTGCCGCGTGATGAAGCGCGTGAAAGCGGCGAGGTTACCGCCGTGCGTGGCCGCGATCTCTTGCAGCCGGCCGATGTTCGCCAGGCGCACGGCCCCGCGCGGCAAGAGCGACAGCACGGCCGTCAGCTCGAAGCGCTCGACCACGTCGAAGATGGCGTCACGCGGGGAGAGCCGCGGAGCCAGCTCCAGGTAGCGCTCGAGGCGCTGCTTGAGCAGCCCCGCGAGCTTGCGATCGGCCTCGAGCGACAGGCGTTCGGGCTGCCACTCGTCGCACGGCAGGAGGCCGCGCTTCGGATCGCTGAGCTCGACCAGCGCCTGGTCGGAGAGGCCGCCGAGGGGGCTGCGCGCCAGCACGGCGAGGGCGTGGCGGTCACGCGGGGCTTGGCTCAGACGGAGCGCGGCGAACACGTCGCGCACCTCCGGGGTGCCGTAGAGATCGCGACCGGAGACGACGTAAGGCACCCCGAAATGATCGAACGCGAAGCCGAGCACGGGCAGGGTGGCGCGGCGCCGGGCGAGCACGGCCAAGCTGGCGAGCGGTCGCCCTTCGCGCACGGCGCGCGCGCAGTAGCCGGCGATGGCCAGCGCGGTGCGCATGCTGCCGGTGGCGCGCTGCACGAGCGGCTCGGCCTCGGGCGTGAGGTTGTCGTCGACGAGCAGCGTGACGTGGCCGCGCTCGCCGCCGGCTCGGCTCGCGGGCACGCGCAGCGCTTCGGCGGGCGCGTAACGGATCTCGAAGCTTCGATCGAGGCGCGGCGCGAAATCGCGCTCCGAGATCAGGTTCACGGCTTCGACGATGGCGGGGCGCGAGCGGTAGCTGTCGACCAGCGTCGATACATCGGCGACGGCGGGCGCGCTCTCGTCGGGCGTGGCGCTGGGGGGCAAGTCGAGCAAGCGCGCGGCCTCGGCGCCGGCGAGGGCGGTGGAGAGCTCGGCGAACACCGACACGTCGGCGCCGCGGAAGCCGTAGATCGATTGCTTGCGATCGCCGACCACCACCAGGCCGCGCGGAGCGATGTCGCCCGCGCTCGGTAGCGTGCCCGCCGCGCGCGCGCGGCTCCGCTCGGGGCGCTCGCGCAGCAACAGCAAGAGCTCGCACTGAACGCGGCTGGTGTCTTGAAATTCGTCCACCAGCAGTAGCTCGATGCGACCGCCGGCCGCGCGCGCGACGTGCGGGTGGTCGCGCAGGCCGTCGCGGGTGAGCCGGAGCAAATCACCGAAGCCGAGGCTGCGCTGCGCGACGTGGCGCTCGCGCAGGCGGCGCTGGATCTCCGCGATGACCTCCGCCACGCCCCGCAGCCTCTCGTCGAGGCTCGGCCCTTCCACGATCAGCCGCACGATCGCGCGGGCCTTCTGGGCGTTGTTCGTGCCGCGGCTCTGCTCGAGCAGAGCCTTCAGGGCCTCGGAGCCCGGCGCGCTACGGCCTTTCTTCTCGGCCGCCAGCGCCGCGAAGGCCCGGCTCAGTCGGTCCGCGTCGAGGCCGCTGGCGGCGGCGGAGGTGGCGAGCGCGTCGAGCACGGCGCGGGCATGCGGCGCTCGCGCCGACTCGGGGTCGCTCGAAAGCTCGCGGCAGACCGCGTGCAGGGTGGCTTCGGTGCGGCGCGCGGCCGCGCCTTCGTCACCGCGCTCGAGCGCCGTCGCGTCGAGCCCTTCGTCGTCGAGACGCGACAAGAGCGCGAGCATCCAGCCGCGCAGGCGATCGAGCCCGCCCGAGGCGTCGAGCAGCTGCTGCGCGCCGATCAGCGGCAGCCCGCTGGCCGCGAGCGCGTCAGTGAGGACTTCGTCGATGGCGAGCTCGGTGTCTTCGAGCGCGCGCTGCTCCTCCAGAATCGTGAAAGAGGGCGTTATCCCGAGCTCCAGGCCGTGCTCGCGCAGCACGCGCGCGCACAAGTTGTGGAGCGTGTCGATGGCGGCGTCGGGTAGCTCGTCGAGCGCGCGCGCGGCGCGTCGGGCGAGCTCGCTTCGCGTGAGCCCGCGCTCGGCCGCCAGCGCCGAGAGGCCGGCGCCGAGCCGCCGCTCGAATTCGGCGTCGTCCGCGCCGGCCACGCCGGCGAAGCGCTTCTCCAAGCGCTCGCGGATCTCGCGCGCAGCGGCGCGCGAGAAGGTGGTGGCGACGATGCGGGTGGGCGACACCAGCGCCCCATCACCGGCCAGCCCCAAGCAGTGGCCGAGGTAAATGGACGTCAGCAGCTCGGTCTTGCCCGTGCCGGCGCTGGCGGCGACGACCGCGTTGCGCGATAGGCCCGGGATCAAGCGTCGTCTCCGTCGTCGGGCGCGGGCGCGGAGAGCGGCCGGCGGCACAGATCGCGCGCGTCGCAGCGCTCGCAGCGGGCTGGCCTCGTCGGCTCGGCCGCGACGTGACCTGCTCGAAGGCGCTCGAGCAGCACGAGCGCGCCTTGCTCGCGCTCGAGCAGCGCCGCCGCGTCGGAGGCGCCACGAAAGATCTCCTTCGGCACCGGCACGCGCCGCTGCAGGCCCAAGTACAAGCTCTGCACCTCGCCCGCGCCGAGCTCTTGCGCGACCTTGCGCGCGTACAACCAGCCTTGCAGCGCGTGGGCCTCGTTCTTGGAAGGCGGAGCGCCAGACTTGTAGTCGATGACGCGCACGCGCTGGCCGTCGCTCGAGACATCGTAGCGATCCACGCGGCCCGACAAGCGATACGGCCCGAGCTTGAGCGCGGCCCACGCCTCGCCGTCGCCGAAGCCCTTCTCGGCCTCCCGAAACGAGTAGTCGCGGTTCTCGAGCGACCAGCGCACCAAGCTACGCACGTCGGCGCGGGCGCCGCGCAGCGCCGCGCCGCGCAGCGCGGAGCCGCCGTGCTGCTCGAGCGAGCGATCAGCGGCCGCGAGCGCCAGCTCGAGCAGCTCGGCGTCGGGCGCGGCGAGCCCGGCGATGGCGAGCAGCGCCTCTGCCACGGCGGCGTGGATCAAGATGCCGCGCTCTCGGACGCCGAGCCCGTCGCCGACGGTCTCGTCGCGGGTGCTCTTCAGCACGATGCTCGACAGACCCAAGAACGCGCAGTCGGCGTAGCGCTCGAGGCGGGTGACGGGCAAGGGCGGCAACGTGGGGTCCACCCAGCGACCGAGCTCCGAGACCTGCCCCGTCAGCTCGGAGCGCTCGCCGCGACCGAAGAAGAACGCGTGTCGCGCGAGCTCGACGGCGACGCGCAGCTCCAGCTGCTCGCTCGGCGCGGGCAAGGGCGCGATGCGCCGCGCGCCGGGCGAGAGCGGCGAGCCGGGCTCGCTCCGCGCGGACGACTGGTGCAGCTCGAGCAAGACCTCGACGAAGCGGCTCTCGCGCGTCTCGCTGGTGCCGTCGCCGGTCGACCACAAGATCTCCGTACGGGCGCTGTCGGCGAGCAGGGCGCTCAGCGCGGTCAGCGTGGCCGCCTCTTCGTCGCGGGCGCTCGGTGGTCGAGCGTCGCGCGGCAAGGCCTCGCACAGCTCGCTGCCGAGCCACAGCGAGGCGGTGCTGCCCGCGCTCTTGCTGAAGCAAGCCGCCGAGCAGCGACAGAGCACGACGAACTCCCAAGGCAGCCCCGCGACCTCGCTCGGCCTGGCGATCGCGATCGCGGCGGCTCGCGCGGCGCCGCGCCCGCGCCCGACGCCCTCCATGGCGCGCAGCAGCTCGGCCGAGAGCTGGCGTGGCGTCACGGGCGCTTCGCCCAACCCGAGACGCTCGGCGGCCTCCACGAGCCGCGTCAACGCCACCGACAAGGTCGCGCTGCCGCGCGCGTCATCCGACAGCGCCGTGAGCAGCCCCGGCGCGCCTTGGTCTCTCGCTTCGAGCGCGAGGCGCAGCACGCGCGGCGCGACCTCGAGCAGCCCCAGGTCGTCGACCAGCGCTTGAAATTCACGCACCAGCTCGCGCCGCGCGCGGCTCGCGGCCAACCGCTGCAGGTCGGCCAAAATCGCGGTGAGGGCGGTCACGGCGGCGCTGCGCGCGACGCTCGACTTACTGGCTTGAGCGAGGAGCCGCGCCCGCCCGAGCAGCAGCTGCCCGTCTTTGTCGAAGCCGACTGGCGTGCGCGCCAGCAAATCGCGCAGGGCGTGCAAGCCGGCGCGCCCGCTCTCGCCGAACCAGCGTCGCGGCCTCAGGCCGGGCGCGGCCAGCACGTCGAGCAGCGCGTCGCGGCGGATCGGACCGCCGACGAGCCTCAGCAGCTCGAGCGTCGCGTGGACGTTGGGGCCGGCGATCGGCGGGCGGCCGCGCGGCTCGCTGAACGGCAGCTTGGCTTGCCACAGCGCCGAGCGCAGCTCCTCCAAGAACGCCTCCGAGGGCTCGAGCGGCACGATGGCGATGCGATCGACCTTCGCCCCCTCTGCGAGCCGCTCTTGTACGGCCCGCACCGCCGCACGCGCTTCGCTCGCCATGTTCGGCGTGCGCGTGAACGTGACGGGCAAGCTCTGCGCGGGCTTGTCGTCGTCGCGGACCACCGCGGGAGCGTCGTTGTGCTCCGCCCAGCGCGCCTCCAGCCGTGTTTGGAGCAGCTCGACCGCGCGGCGCGTCTCGTCTCCGGATACGCCGGGAAAGCGCAGCGTGACGCCGCCGCCCCGGCGACAGAGCTCGAGGTGCAGCCGCTCGAGCAGCAGGAGCTCTCCGGGGCCGAGCGCGGCGAAGCCCAACACCCACAGCTCGCGGACGCCCGGCAGCGCGTCTGCGTCGACGGCGGCGAGCGCGCGCCACACGTCCCCGCGCTCGTCGCGCAGCCCGGCCCGGCTGAGCGCATCCGCCATCGGGAGCCAGGCCCCCTCGAACAGCCGGGCGCGCGCGCCCGGCAGCTGGCCGAGCGCCTCGAGACCGACCCCGAGCCGCAGCAGAGCTCCGATGCCCGAATCGAGCAGCTCCGCCAGCTCGGGCTCGGGCGTGATCGTCTCCGCGATCAGGCGAGTCACCTCGGGCCCGGCGCGCTCGAGGCCGGGAGCGGCACGGTCGGCGAGCTCGCGGATGAGCTCGCGCAGCGTCTTGGCGGGTTGCCCGGCCAGCGCCAGGGCTTCGACCTGCCGCTCACTGGGCACGAGCTGGAGTCGCACCGGCCTCCGCTAGCGGCGCGCAGGCTCCCGGTCAAGCTGCGCGCGCTCAGGCCGGACAAGCAACGTCCGAGCGGGCGGGCTTCGGCTCAGGTGCCGGCGGCTCGCTTCAGCGCTTCACCCTTCATCCCGCTCACGGCCTTGAAGGCAGCGCTCCGTGCCTCGTTCGACAGCAGCGAGTCCGGCACGGGCAGCTTCGGCACGACCAGGAACTCGAGCTGCAGCTCCGTGGTGTTGTCGTCCCTAGGACGCATCTTCCACTTCGCGCTCAGCTGATCGACGTTGCCCTTGATCATCTTGCCCTTGACGACCTCGGAGTCGCCCACCTTCTGCGGCGCGTCGAAGCGAATGACGGCCCAGATCTTGGCGGCGCCCTTGAGGATCGGCACTTCGAGGTAGAGGTCGGTCTTGTCACCCGACTTGCCCACCACGCGGCTCACCCACTTACGCTTCGGGTTCCGGCCCTTGTCGGGATCGAAGTAGTGAGCGTAGTTCGGAAAATCGAGCACTACCGACTTCACGAGCGCGGGCGACGCCGTCACGACGGTGCGCGCGCCGCCCGCGGGTCGCGAGCTCTCGGGCAGCTTGCAATCGTAGCGGGTGACGTCCGTCGGCGAGCTGGCCAGCACGTTGCCGGAGGCCAGGGTCATTAGGGCGAGCAGCGGGAGGGCGCGAAGTTGGTTCATGGCGCAATCTGAGGAGTAGCAGGGAGCATGCCGGACGGGGCGCGACGCGCGCGAGGCGTCCCGCACTTCAGACAACGGCTGGAAACGGGCCCGAGTTTCGTGAAATCGACCCCGCTCCTGGCCTCTCTCGACATGGCTCCGTGATCGCGATGTCGCAAGAGGTGTCGTGCTGTCGCAAATCGACGACACCCGAGCGTCTACGCTCGTTCACGGCCGTTTTAGCCCCACGGTACTCGGGAGCGCCCCGTCAGTCGACCGGAGCCATCGTACAACTACCTGAGAACTGCACGCCTTTATCCATGAATACTTCGGGCGCCTGCAACGTCCCGGAGACCTTGGCGGGCACGTACAGCTCGATCGACCGCCGCGCGCGGACGTTGCCGCTGACGCTGCCGCCCTTGATGATCACGGTTCCCGCCAATATTTCGGCCTCGACCTCCGCGCCGTCGCCGACGATCAGCGTGTCGGTGCTGCTGATCTCGCCCCGGAAGCTGCCGTCGATCCGTACGCGGCCGTCGAAGGAGAGCTTGCCCTCGAAGTGGGTGCCGCGGCCCAGCAGGGCGGTGATCTCGGTGGCGGGGAGGGCGCTAGTCATCAGGGCGCCATGCTAGCGCGCCAAAGCGCTTTTCGCGACCAGGGCGTAAATCCCGGCCGATCGCGCGCTTTCGTGCGGCCGTGATCGCGATGGGGACGGCGACCCCCGGGGGTGGTAGCCTCCAGAGCCGGTGACGGTGCCCGCGCTTCGCCAGGTCCGCATGTCGCTCACGGTGGCGGCGCTTTCGTTGCTCGTGGCGTCGAGCGGGCTTACGCAGGAGCGCCCCGCCGACGCGGAGGGCGGGGCAGATTTGGCCCAGGAGCTGCCCCCGTATCACCACACCACGTTCGGTATGGAGCACTCGGTCAGCGCGCAAACGCTCGGCGTGGGTGACGACTACCAGACGTTCAACCCGACTTACACCCTGGGCTTCGCGGCTCGAGCTCGTTACTACTTACTCGACGACACGCCGCGCGGCGAGCACTGGAGCGTGCGCGCTGACGGGGCGCTTTACACCGAGCTCACCAACAACGACGCCACGACCCGGCGGGGCGAATGGTCCTTCACCGACACGGACCTGGCCCTCGTCTACGCTCGGCGTTTTCTCGGCCCCGCCAACACGGACGGCACTCTGGCCGAGCTTCGCCCGCTCGTGCTGAAGCTGCCCGCGTCGAAGCTCAGCCTGCAATCGGGGCGCTATTTCGCGGCCGGCGCCCTGGTCGGCGTGAACCACATCACGCCGGTTTGGCCTGGGCGCGTGAGTCTGCCCATCCTGGCGACGCTGCGCGCTGCGGTGCAATACCAGCGCTGGTTTGCGCGCGCCACGGTGCCCACGAGCCCCCAGCTCGAGCGCGTGCGTCTCACCCCCGACGGCCGAAGCTTGCCGGGCGATCAGCTCTCCGGTTCGAGCCTCACGCGCGACGAGCTCAGCTTCACCGGGCGCCTGCGCTTGGCGTTCGGTGAGAGCGTGCTGTGGACGGTCGACGTCGGCTTTCAGCCTGCGTGGAAATACGATATCGACGACGAGGTCGAGCTGTGCGGCGTCGTGGCCACGGGCTGCGGGAGCGTGCGCGTGAGCGAAAACGACAGTCGCTACCTCGTGAACACTCAAGTCCTGACCGAGCTCTCATTTCGCATCGTGCGCAGCCTTTCGTTCGAGGTGGGCTACGGCAACGCCGCCTCGCAGCTCGGACCCGATGGCAGGCGCCGTGGCTTTTTCTACAGCCCGTCGGCTATCTTTTTCGCCTCTTTGACCTTCATGCCGCATGAGCTTGCGACGACGACGGAACAGCAAAGCGCTAGGCGCCAGACCGCGCTCGGGCAGCTGTAAGCCGCGCGCGGCCATCGCCGTGAGCCTGGCGCTGGCGAGCTCGCTCAGCGCGGTCGCGCGCGCCGAGGTTCCGGCTGCTCCCGACGCGCGCGGACGTGAGTTTCGCGTCGATTTCTCGGCCCGTCACCTGGACGTCGATGCCGACCTCGGTGAGCTGCTGCTGACCGGTGACGTCGTCGTCACGGTCGGCCGCTACCGGCTCGCAGGGGCGCGCGTGCACCTCCGGCGAGGGCCGCGCGGCATCGGGGTGGAAGGCGGCGGCGATATCGCCTTTTGCAGCTGCGACGACCCGCCCGTCTCGCTCGGATACCGCTCGGTGACAATCGCGCCGCCGAGCGACGTGGTCGTCGAGCGCGCGGTGCTCCGCGCCGGTGGCGTGCCGGTGTTTTGGCTGCCCTACTTGTGGCTGCGCTCGCCGGATCGGCTGGGGTTGATGTTTCCGAGCGCGGAGTGGCGCGGCGACGACGGCCTGCTCGTCGGCAGCGGCGTGCACATTCCGTTCGACTCCAATCAGGGTCGCCCCGCGCTGCGCTCGCTCGACATCGCCGGCGCCGGCTACATCGAGGGCGGCGCCCGGGTCGACGTGCAGCTGCTGACTCCGGGGTCGACCTCGTTCGTGCGCTGGGATCACCTGGGGCAGACGGCGCTGACGATTGACGCTCACGGCGCCGCAGCTGGCGATGCAGCCGCGGTGTGGGCCTACGACATCGACGCCTCACGGGGCATTCGCGGCCGCCGCGCGCTCACGTCGCTCGAAGCCGCGGCCCGCCGCTTCGATCACGGCCGCGTCGGCGTGGGCAGCGTCTCGAGCACGTTGTTCGCCGCCGGTATCGCCGCAGACGGCGAGCGTGGCGACGGGCTCGCGGAGCCGCTCAGTCTAGGGCCGTTCGCCGAGGTCTCCATCGGCGGGGCCTGGGGTCGAGCCAGCAGCTACAGCTTCGATCTGGGAACCGCCTCCGCGTTCGAGGCCGCCCAGCCGCGGCGCGGCAACGGCGAGACGCGCAGCGTGGAGCGGGCGGCCCTCGAGTCCGCCCAGTTGCTCGGACCCGTGCTGGCGCGCGTTGCGGCGTTCGAGCAGGGCGAGGTGGTCTCGCTGCCGGAGCAAGCGGCCGCGAAGCTGCGCGTGGGTGCCGGCATATCTCTGGCCCTGCCGCTGGTGCGCCGGTTCAACGGCTTCACGCACTCGATCGAGCCCGAGGCGGCGGCGCGACTCGAGCGGCAGTTCATCGACGGCGCGGCTGCCAGCTCGCTCGTTGCCACCGCCGGCCTGCGCAGCGGAGTCGCGTTCGGACGGCGCGGCGGCGCGGCCGTGCTCAGGCTGGCGGGCGGAGCCGCGGGCGATACCGCGGATCTGGAGCCGATCCTGCTGGCGACGCTGGCGCGCGACACGCGCTTTCTGGGCGTGAGCGTGGCGGGGCAGGGGGAGCCTGTCAGCCACGACGCCGAAGCCGTGGCGCGTCTTCGAGTCGGCCCCCGCGGCGGCACGACCGCCACCCTGTACGCGGCCGCGCGGGAGCAGCACGAGCTTCAGCCCAGCTCCGCCCGGCTCAGCGCGCCGGGTGAAATTTTGCCCCGCTGGCACGAGCTCGGGGCGCTCGATCGCGACGGCTGGACCACCGGAGGTGATCTCACCTTGGCTCTCGGCGCGGCCCTGAAGCTGGGCGCGGGCGCTGACCTCGATTTGAAGAACCTGCGAGGGGAGGAGCAGCTCCTGGCGCTGCGCTCCTTCGCCCGGTATCGCCACTCCTGCGGCTGCGTCGCGCTGGGAGCCTTCGGCAGCGCCCGCCGCGGGCGAGGCGGCGTCGATGTGGGCGTGAGCGTCGATTTGATGCCCTAGGCCGCCGGCCAAACCGCGGCGCTCGGGGGGCGAGCGCTCATGACCGCGCCCCCAGCCGCGGAGCGTTTTTGCCTTCGGGGTGCCGTTCTGTTGCGGCTGTCGGCTGGGCGCTGGTAGCCTGACAGGCCGTGCCGGATAGCGATCCTCCGCGCTCACAGCCGCTCGCTGCGCGGCAACTCAAGGGCTCCACTATCGTCGTCGCCGATGACGACCGTCTGACACGGGAGCTGCTCGCCGAGACCCTGCGCGCGCACGGCTTCACGGTCGAAGCGGTCGCCGACGGGCAGGCCGCCGTCGAGCGCGTGGCGCGGGGAGGCGTCGACCTCGTCTTGCTCGACGTGCTGATGCCGCGCCTGTCGGGCCTCGAGGCGTGCCGCTTGCTCAAGGGCATGACCCAGGACACCTTCCTGCCGGTGTTGCTGGTGACGGTCAAGACCGACACCGCGAGCCGCGTCGAGGGCTTGAAGATCGGCGCCGATGACTATGTGTCCAAGCCCTTCGACGAACGTGAGCTCACCGCGCGCGTCGAGGCCATGCTGCGCATCAAGCGCCTCCACGATCACGTCGTCGAAGCGCGCGCGAAGCTCGAACAGCTCAGCGTTCACGACACCCTGACCTCGCTCTACAACTACCGTTACCTGCACACGCGCCTGACGGAGGAGTTCAAGCGCGCCGAGCGCTACCACGACCCGCTCGCGTGCATGGTCATCGACGTCGATCGCCTGCAATCACACAACGAAGCGCAGGGCCGCGGCCTCGGCGACGCGATCCTGAAGTTCGTGGCCGACGCGATTCGGCGCAGCGTGCGCGAGGTCGACGTGGTGGCGCGCTTCGGCGGCGACGAGTTCCTGGTCGTGCTGCCGAGCACGCACTTCGCCGGCTCGGTGACGGTCGCGGAGCGCATCTTTCGCGACGTGGTCGACCGCCCGTTCACGACCGAGTCCGGGCGCAGCACGCGCGTGTCGCTGTCGATGGGGGTCGCGCTCTACCCGTCGCGGGACGTGCGCACGAAGGACGCGCTGCTGCGCGCCGCCGACAGCGCGGTGTCGACGGCCAAGCGCGAGGGCGGCGGGCGCATCTGCGTTTTCCAACAGCAGAATCAGATGTACACGCCCGTGACGACCGATAGCCGCGGATCCTCGCGGCCGGTGCGCCGCTCGGAGCGCCCGACCTCGCCGCTGGACTCGAAAGCGTCCGAGCGGCCCCCGCGGCGGGGGTCTACGTGACAGTTGGGACGCTCTCGGCCTCACGCTCAGGTGAATTCTCGGCGGTGCGCGTGGACGACGGCCCGCCTCGGGTGCTGGTGGTAGACGACGAGCCGACCCTGCGCCGCAGTCTGTCTCGACTGCTGCAGAGCCGTGGCTGCGCGGTGGTGACCGCCGACGACGGCGAACAGGCGATGAGCGTGCTCGAGCGCGAGCGAGTCGACGTCGCCCTCGTCGACTTGATGATGCCGAAGGTCGGCGGGCTGGAGCTGCTCGAGCACGTGCGAGAGAAGCACGATGGCATCGAGGTGGTGATGATGACCGCGTTCGGCGACGTCGAGACTGCCGTGAAGGCAGTGCGCGCGGGCGCGTACCATTTTCTCACCAAGCCGTTTCGTTCGAACGACGAGGTCGTGCTGACGGTCACGAAGGCCGCGGAGCGTCGGCGCTTGTTGGATCGCGCGGCGGCGCTGGAAGAGCGCCTGCTCCAAATCGAAAAATTCGGCGAGCTGATCGGCAACTCGCCGAGCATGCAAGAGGTCTACCGGCTCGCCGTCGGCGTGGCCCCGACGTCGTCGACGGTGCTGATCTTGGGCGAATCCGGCACCGGTAAGGAGCTGACGGCGCGCGCCATCCACCAGCACTCGCCGCGCATGGCTCAGCCGTTCGTGGCCGTGAACTGCTCGGCGATCCCGGTCGACTTGGTCGAGAGCGAGCTGTTCGGGCACGTGCGCGGCGCCTTCACGGGCGCCACCGCGACGCGCGCCGGCCTGTTCGAAACCGCCGACCGCGGCACGTTGTTCTTGGACGAGGTCGGCGATTTGCCGCCGCTGGCGCAGGTCAAGCTGCTGCGGGCGCTGCAAGAGGGCGAGATCAAGCGCGTCGGCTCCAACGACACGAAGACGGTCGACGTGCGCGTGGTAGCGGCGACCAACGTCGACCTCACGAGTCGCATCACGGCCGGCAAGTTTCGCGAGGATTTGTACTACCGGCTGAACGTCGTGCCGATCAACCTGCCCGCGCTCCGCGAACGGCGCGAAGATATCCCGCTGCTTGCCCACCACTTCTTGAAGAAATACGCGCTCCGCGGCAGCAGCCAGGTGACGAAGATCTCGAGCGAGGCGATGCGCCTGCTCCAAGCGCAGCCCTGGAAGGGCAACGTGCGCGAGCTCGAGAACGCCATCGAGCACGCCATCGTCTTCTGTAAAGACGACACCTTGCAGCCCGGGGATCTGCCGTTCGCGCGAGGCAAGAACGGCTCGTACCACGAGGGCGGTGCGTCCCAGGTCTTGACGTTGGAAGGGCTCGACCTGCCCTACCGAGACGCCAAAGAGCAGGCGCTATCGTCCTTCGAGCACGCCTATTTCTCGGCGCTGCTGCAGCAAACGGGCGGCAACGTCTCGGAGGCGGCCCGCAAGGCGGGGCTCGACCGTTCGAATTTTAGGCGCGCGGTGAAGCGAGCGGGGTTAAAAACCCGTGACGACGACTGAGCCGATGCCTTCCAACGCGCGTTTCGAACGGCGTCCCCTGTTGACGGGGCTCGCTTGCTTGCTGCTATCCGGCGCTGCTGCTGCGCAGCTTCCCGCTCCGGGGGCGGCCGCGCCGCCATCGCCGTCGGCGGCGGAGGAGGCGGACGCCGCCGGAGACGAGGAGAGGGGCGGGGCAGAGTCCCCCGCGGTAGGGCCCGACACCTTCACGCCCGAGCGCCCGCTCACGTCGAGCCGGCTCACCGGCTACACGCTCGAGCGCTGCATCGCGCTCACTCTGCAAAACTACCCGCGCATCCACGAAGCGCGCGCGCGGCTCGAGCACCGTCGTCAGCAGCAGCGCCAGGCCTTCCTCGAGCCCTACAGCCAGTTCAACGTCACCGGGGGCGTGGCGCTGGTGCCGGAGGTGAAGGGCACGCAAATCTACAGCCCGAACTCGGACGTCGCGCTCAGCCGCGACATGGGCATCGCCTGGAACATCGGCGTCGACGGCGTGATCCCGCTCTACACGTTCGGCAAGATCACGAATTTGTGGGACGCCGCGGCGGCGGGCGTTCGCGTGGCAGCGCAAGACGTCGAGAAGGAAAAGAACGCGATCAAGCTCGACGTGCGCCGGGCCTACTACGGCGTGCAACTGGCGCGTGACGCGATCGCGCTCATGCAGGACGCCGAGTCGCAGGTCGACAAGTACCTCCGCAGCCTGGAGAAGAAGGTGAAGGACGGCGACGGCGACGAGATCGCGCTGTACAAGCTGAAGATCAACCGCGCCGAGCTGACGGCGCGCCACAGCGAGGCGCGCCAAAAAGAAGCCGTCGCCATGGCGGGGCTCAAGTTTCTGACTGGAGTGCGAGGCGACCTGACGCTCCCAGAGCAACCACTGACGCGGGTGCGCAGCGGTCTCGCGCCGCTGGCCACCTACCTGAGCGCCGCGCGCCTGCATCGACCCGAGATCAATATGGCCCGGGCGGGGCTGTCGGCGCGTGAGGCGCAGGTGCGTATCGAGCAAGCTCGCTACTTTCCCGACGTGGGGCTGGGGCTCTCCGCGCGCTGGGCGAAAGCGCCGGGCATCACCGATCAAACGAACCCGTTCGTGCGCGAGACCATCAACTCGCTCGCGTACGGCGCGGCGCTGGTGCTCCGCTACAAGCTCGATTTCTTGCCGCAGCAGGCGCGCGTCGCGCAGGCCAAGGCCCAGCTGGAGGAGCTACGCGCGACGGAGCGTTACGCGCTCGGCGGCGTCGCGGTCGAGGTGGAAACGGCGTACCGCGAGGCAGAGGACGCCGCGCGCCGGCTCGACGCCTACTCGGAGGCGGCCAGCTACGCCAAGAAGTGGCTGATCTTGGTTCAGCAAGGCATCGACGTGGGCACCAACGACGAGGAGGACATCGTCGACCCCGCCAAGGAATGGGCGCTCAAGCGCTTCGCCGTGATGTCCGCCACGTACGACTACAACGTCGCGGTCGGCAAGCTCGCCCAAGTCACGGGCTGGGAAACCGTCGTCGCCTCCAGGTAGCTCCCGGCGCGAAGCGCGCGCTTCTCTCTCGCCGCGAAGCGCGCGCACCCAAAAGCCCTTCCCCCGGCCGCATCTCGGCTCGAGAGCAGAGCCGCTATTCGTCGTCGCCGCCGCCGCCGCCGCCGCCGCCCGAATCGTCGTCGCCATCGTCGTCGTCGGCGCTCGACGTATCCGTGAAGTCGCTCAAGTCGTCGATGTCGTGAGCCGCGGCGCGCGCAACCAGCATCGGCGTGCTCGGTGCAGCCGCTTCCGGGGCAGGGGCAGGGGCGCTGCTCGGACGGGCCGCGTCGTACTCGTCGAAGCGCTTCTCGATGCTGAGTAGCGCGTTCAAGATCGAGTCGTTCGCCATCTGCAAGATGACCGGCAGCTGACCCTTGAGCGCCTCGTAATAGCGCTGACGCTCGGTGGAGTGAATGATGGCGGGCGGGTACCCGGCGCGCATCAAGAGCGCGTTCATCAACAGGCGCGCGACCTTGCCGCTGTCGTTCGGGAACGGGAACACGCGCACCAAGTCGTAGTGCACGCGCGAGGCGATGCGGATCGGGCTCTTCAGCTTCTTCGGCTCGGGCCCGTTCAGCCAATCGATCACCTGCCGCACGCGGTAGGCGATCTTGTCCGGCGCCGCATACTCGTGGAAGTACAGCCGATGCTGGGGGATGTCCTTGCGGTACTTGACCGACTTCACGTCGCCCTCATCAGGGCGCAAGATCACGTAAAGCTTCTTGATCGTGTCGACCGTGATCGGGATGCGCTTGCGCTCCGCGAGCTCACGCACGTACTCGATGGCTTGGCGGTGCCGTCGGATCTCTTCGCAGACCGGCTGCATGCCGTCCGGCACGGGGCCGACCGACGGATCCGTGGCCGTCTTCAGCTCTTGATAGGTGTAGACGACGCCTTCGAGCGCGCTGTCGTGATAGACCCACGACATGTCGAAGCTCTCGCGGTATTCGCGACGGAACTCGGCATCGGTCGTCGCGAGGCGCGCCAGGATCTTCGCGTAGCGCTCCTCAATCGGCAGCGACGGGGCGATCGGCGTGGGGGGCGGGGCGACGGGGCGCACGGGCTCCGGCTCGGGCGGGATCTGACCCGGCTCGAGAGAGCGCACGCCGACGAGCTTCTGTTGGCCGCTCGGGGTGTCGAGCCGGCGCGTGGTGCCGGACTGATTCGGAATCGCGTCGGGGCGATACACGCGCGCACCAGCGCCGCGGGCTTGATCGCGTTGTGCGCGCTTGGAGGCGCGCGCCACTTTGCCCTCGAGAGCGCGGCGTGCTGCTTCCTTCTCGGCGCGGATGCGCTCACGCTCGGCTTCCTTGGCCCGGCGGTAGGCTTCGCGCTCCGCCTCACGCTTGGCGCGCTCCTCTTCCTTGAGCTTGCGCGCCGCCTCGCGCTCCGCCTCTTTGGCCGCGCGGATCCGTTCGCGTTCTTCGTCGCGTTCGCGCTTGATGCGCTCGCGCTCGGCGATGCGCTCTTTCTCTTTGGCGATGCGCGCGGCTTCGCGCTCCTTCGCCTGACGCGCCTTCTCGGCCTCGCGCTCTTTCTGAAGGCGGGCGGCTTCGCGCTCCTTCTCCTTCTTTTCGCGCTCTTTCTCTTTGGCGATGCGCGCGGCCTCGCGCTCTTTCTCTTTGGCCTTGGCGGCGGCCTCGCGCTCTTTCTCCTTGGCCTTGGCGGCGGCTTCGCGCTCCTTTTCCTTCTTTTCCTTGGCCTTGGCGGCGGCTTCGCGCTCTTTCTCTTTGGCCTTGGCGGCGGCCTCGCGCTCTTTTTCCTTGGCCCGGGCGGCGGCCTCGCGCTCTTTCTCGCGCTTCGCGAGCTCCTTGGCTTTGGCGGCAGCCTTCTTCTCCGCCTCACGCTCTTTCTGGAGGCGAGCCTTCTCACCGGCTTGAAGCTTCTTCAGCTTCGCCTTGTCTACTACTTTGGCTTTACCAGCCTTGGCCGACTTGGAGGCAGCCTTTGCCGACCCCTTGGCCGGTAGTGGGCGCGCGCTCTTCTTCTTGGCCTGGCTCTTCGATTTCTGCGGCTTGGCTTGCGCCTTTCGCTTGGCAGGTTGGCCTTTAGAGCTCTTTTTCCCCGATTTCTTGGGGCGCGATTTGGATCGAAGCGACATTTCCAGCCGAAAATTAGACGGACCCGCCCGCCCGAGCTGCGCCTCAGGCACACACCTCTACACGTCCGGGCGCGCCTGTAACCCAAAGTTGGGCATGGGCGGCGGGACCGGGGTCCCAGGGCATTAAGCCCAGCGCAACCTAGTCGCGCGCCACGCAACGAGTCAAGCTACACCTGTAACGGGTCGGCCGCTCAGACTGAAATGGGCCTCGCGGCCGAACCTCAGCTGCTGAAGTAGCTCGGAAAGAGCTCGCTACCGGCGAGGGGACCCGACCGCTGGGTGAGGATTTCCACACCATCCTCGGTGACCAGCACGGTGTGCTCGAACTGAGCGGAGAGCGAGCCGTCTTTGGTGACCGCCGTCCAGTCGTCGTCGAGCACTTCGACTTCCCAGTCGCCGATGTTGATCATCGGTTCGATGGTGAAGGTCATGCCGGGCTTGAGGCGATTGCCTTTGCCCCACTCGCCGTAGTGCTTCACCTGCGGCTCATCGTGGAACTTCCGGCCGATGCCGTGCCCGACGAAGTCGCGAACCACGGAGCAACCTTGACCCTCCGCGAACTCTTGGATGGCCGCCCCAATGTCGCCCAGGCGCGCGCCCGGCTTGACCTGGGCGATGCCGAGCTCGAGCGAGCGGCGAGCTACTTCGACGACCTTTTTGGCCTCGGCGCTCGGCTGGCCAATGTAGAAAGTAGCCGACGTATCGCCGTGAAAGCCCTTGTAGAGGTGGGTGACGTCGACGTTGATGATATCGCCGTCTTTCAATACCCGGCTCGAGCTCGGGATACCGTGACAGACGACCTCGTTGATCGACGTGCAGACGCTCTTCGGAAAGCCTCGGTAGTTCAGCGGCGCCGGGCGAGCGCCGAGGCGAAGCGTGTCGGCGTGCACGAAATCGTTGATCTCCTGCGTGGTGATGCCGGCGCGTAACATCGGCCCCACGCGCTCGAGCGTGCCCGCCGCCATTCGGCCCACTTCGCGCATGAGCGAAATCTCACGCTCACCCTTGATTTCGACTGATCCACTGCGTGAGTACATGTTGACTCGGCCGGGTCCTAGCCCATCGGGCGCACGGTTGCCACCGTTCGCCGGGCGGGCGGGCTCCCGCGGCAAGGAAGTGAGCTCGCGCCGCGCGGCGCGCCCACGACTTTGCGCGCAGGGCGTGCTCGGAGCCGCGAGCGCGGTCAGAATAAAGCGGCCCCGGGCGTCGTCGAATCCGAGACTTACCGAGGCCTGCGCGCGGCGGAGCCTTGAGCCCGTCGAAGCTCGGATGTTAGGTTGCCGCCCACTCGCGCGACCCGGAGAACCGCTATGAAGCTGAAACTGATCGCCACTCTCGCTGTAACGAGCCTCGGTGCTCTCTCTCTCTTGGCCGTGCCCAGCTCGGCCCAAACCAAGAAGACCGCTTCGAAGGAAGCTGCCGGCGGCGGCGTTCTCGCCAAGAACGTGCCGATGCCCGCCTACGCTGGTCTCAAGTTCGGCATGACGCTCGAGCAGATCGCCAAGCTGAACGATAAAGACCTC
The DNA here is from genome assembly GCA_023431345.1 of Pseudomonadota bacterium. Taxonomy (GTDB): domain Bacteria; phylum Myxococcota_A; class Polyangia; order Polyangiales; family Polyangiaceae; genus PMG-095. The sequence continues at coordinate 40,365 of JAEYWK010000160.1, read as the reverse complement.
GACGCCGAGTACAAGAAGATGTTCCTCGCCGCGAGCCCGACGGCCACGCTGGGCCTCGAAGACGAGCTGCGCGGCAAGAAGGCCGTCCTTCGCCGCAGCCGCATCGAGTTCCTCGACACCCCCACCGGTATCGATCAATCGGCGCTGAAGGGTGAGTACAGCTACGGCAATAAGGAGAGCCTCGCGCGCCTCTCCGCCCGCACCCGTGACGACGGCAAGGCCCTACCGGCGCGCAACTTCTTCTTCTTCGACGACAAGCTGTGGAAGATCTACGAGGAGCACAAGCTCGGCCCGAAATCGGCGCTCGGTGAGACCTTCGACTCGGCCGTGAAGAAGCTGACGACGGTCTTCGGCGGCGCGCCGGTGAAGGTCGCGGCTGACTTCCAGAAGGGCCAGAGCTTCGACGAGGCGATTTGGCGCGACGGCGAAAAGTACATCCGCGCCGTCGATCGCGGCGACACCCTGGGCTTGGTGTTCGTCGACAAGAGCGTTCAAGACAACCTCGCCCGGCATCGCACCCGCCAGGTCGTCGACCAGCACGAGCTCGACAAGGAAGTGAAGGCCGCTACCGCCAACCCGCCCACGCAAATCACCGGCCCCAAGGAGCCGGAGAAGAAGGACAAGAAGGCGGCCCAAAAGAAGTAGCGCCCCGCTCGCCACGCCCGGTCTTCGACCGCGCAGCGATGACGATTCCCGCCCGCCGTCTTTCGGTGGGCGGAGTCGTTTTGTGACCGCCGCTCAGCGCGCTACGGGTCGGAGCCCGCCAGCGGAACCGAGTGACGACACGGCAGCGCTGCGGAGAGGGCCGCGGAGGGGGCAGCCCCCATTCAGAGACGCGCGGCAGGGGCCTCGCTCAGGCGACTTGAATTTTTTGGGCGCCCTGGGGGACGAGGGGGCCGGTGGTCATCGTCACGTAGGCGCCGGGCACGGCGGCGGCGATGAGGGGCTCAAGGACGCGGCGGCGGGCGAGGGTATTACCCGCGCACCCCGAGAAACGACCGGAAAGGTGCAGCGCAACCCCCGAATCGTCGACGGAGACGAGGTAAAGCTCGCCGCCGTCGGCATGCACCAGGGGAGCCAATATTTCACGCACGACGCGGACAATCTCGTCCTTGGGGGCCGCCATACCGAAATCTCAAGCTATCACGCCGCTTGACCGAGCCGGAAGCTTCCTTTAAATGCGGGCTCCGTTACTGAGCTTACTGTACTTACTGTCAGGGCCGGCTGTCGCGGGCGCTGGCAGAAGGCCGAGCGCGTGCTACCGTGCCGGCCCTTCGTTCCGAGCATCGATACTCAGAGGATCTATGGCTGTTCACATTCGCCTCTCGCGCTACGGCACCAACAAGGCGCCTTTTTACCGCATCGTCGTGACCGACCACCGCTCGCCGCGTGACGGGCGCCACATCGAGAACATCGGCACGTTCGATCCGAAGGGCCCCTTCGCGGTCGACCGCGCGCGCCTCGAGTACTGGACGAGCAAGGGCGCGCAGGCGTCGCACACGCTCACCAAGCTCTTGAAGAAGAATCCGGCCCAGCCGGCAGCCTGAGCGGGCCACGGCCCGAGCCAAGCATGGCGCTCAAGCAACTCGTACAAACGTTGGCGGAAGCGCTCGTGGATGATCCCAAGAGCGTCGACGTCGCGGAGATCGAGGGTGACAACAACATCATCCTCGAGCTGCGCGTCGCCAAGAACGACATCGGCAAGGTGATCGGCAAAGATGGCCGCACCGCCCAGTCGCTCCGCACTATCGTGTCCGCGGCGTCGATCAAGATTGGTCGCCGCGCACACCTCGACATCATCGATTGACGTCACCGGTACCGGCCGACGACCTCCTGGCGATCGGCCGTGTCGGGCGCGCCCACGGCTTGAAGGGCGAGCTGCGCGTCGAGCTGTTCAATCAGGACAGCGACGCCCTCGATCAAGTGGACGAGCTGTGGCTCTCGGATAAGCCGGAGAGCGCGGCGGGCGCCAAGGCGTTCAGCATCGCGCGGGCCCGCGCCGTGCCCAAGGCTTACCTCGTCGAGCTGGAGGGCGTGAGCGACCGCAACGGCGCCGAGGCGCTGCGAGGCGCCACGGTGTGGGTGGCGCGCGGCGCGCTACCGATGGATGAGTCGGAGTACTTCTTGGTCGACTTGATCGGCGCGCGCGTCACCGGTCCCGAAGGCGACCTAGGCGTCGTGATCGAAATCGCGACGCACCCCAGCGTGGACTCGATCGTCATCGAGGCGCTCGACGGTCGCAAGCTGGAGCAGCCTCTGCTCGACGACTTCATCGAGCGCGTGTCGGTGAAAGAGAAGCTGGTGGTGCTGTCGTCGCTCGAAGGGCTCTTGAGCTGAAGCGGCGAGCCTGATGCAAATCGCGATCGTCACGCTGTTCCCGGAGCTCTTCGGTCCCTTCTTCGAGACGAGCTTGATGGGGCGCGCCAAGAACGGCGGGCTCGTCAGCGTGCACTACGAAGACCTGCGACCGCACGGCCTCGGCAAGCACTTGAGCGTCGACGACACGCCCTACGGCGGCGGGTCGGGCATGGTGATGCGCCCGGACTGCACCGTGGCAGCGATGGACGCGGCCTGCGCCGCGCTCGGCGAAGGCGAGCCGGTTCATCGCATCTTGCTCACGCCGCAGGGCAAGCGCTTCACGCAAACGGACGCGCGGCGCCTCGCCCAGAAGTCGCGCCTCTGCCTGACCTGCGGCCGCTACGAGGGCTTCGACGAGCGCGTGCGCTCGTTCGTCGACGAAGAGCTGTCGCTGGGCGATTTCGTGGTGACGGGCGGCGAGATCCCCGCCATGTGCCTGCTCGAAGCGGTGATTCGCTTGCTGCCCGGCGTGCTCGGCAACGACGATTCGGCGCGGGAAGAGTCGTTCAGCGAAGAGCTGGGCGGGCTGCTCGAGTATCCGCATTACACGCGGCCGCTCGAGTTTCGCGGCATGGAGGTGCCCGAGATCTTGCGCAGCGGCGATCACGCGAAGATTCGGCGCTACCGCGAGGAGCAAGCGCGCCTCCGCAGCGCCGCGCGGCGCCCGGACTTGGTGGGTGAGCCGGAGCGAAAGAGCCAGCGATGAGAAGCGTCTCTGCGGTGCTGATCCACCACCCGATTTTGGACCGTGAGCGCCAGGTCGTGACCGGCGCCATCACCAACCTCGACTTGCACGACATCGCGCGGAGCGCGCACACCTACGGGCTGGCTGCCTACTACGTGGCGCACCCGATCGCCGCCCAGCGCGAGCTCGCGAATCGCGTGCGTGAGCACTGGCTCAGCGGCTCGGGCTCGCGGCGCATCCCCGATCGCGTGCCGCCGATGCGCGCGCTCTGCGTCGTGAGCTCGCTGCAAGAGGCGCTCGACCAGTCGGGCCCGGGCACGGAGCTGTGGGTGACGAGCGCGCGCGAGTCGGGCAAGGGCATCTCGCACGAGGCCGCGCGCGAGCTCTTGGCCAACGAGGGGCCGCCGATCTTGCTCGCGTTCGGGACGGGGTGGGGCCTCGCCGACGAAGTGATGGAGCGCGCGGATCGCTATTTGGCGCCGATCCGCTCGCCGCGCAGCGACGGCTTCAATCACCTCAGCGTGCGCGCGGCTGCCGCCATCATCTTCGATCGTTTGCTCGGCCTTCGCTGATCGCGGCGAGCTCGGGCGAGCGTCGCCGTCCGAGCCACTCGACGAGCGCTGGCTCGATCACCAGACCGCCGGGGCGGGCCGCGCGCAGCTCGACGAGCGCGAGCCGCGCGGGCTCGTCCGCTCGCGCATGCACCAAACGCAGCCGCTTCGGCACCAGGCTCTGCGCCGCCGCCAGCGCGAACAGCTCGGGCAGCTGCGGGGCGGGGTAGCTGAACAGCGCCCGGCCCGTCTTGCGCGCGACGCTGGCGCCCGCGGCGGCCAAGAACGGCGCGAGCTCGCCGCTGCGCGCCGCCGCTTTGGCGGGCGTCTGCGCGGGCCGGTGACTGTGCGAGGGGTAATAAGGGGGGTTACACAGCACGAGCGGCACGCCGGTCTCGCGTAGACGGTGGCTCGTCAGATCGAGCGCGCGCACTTCGCCGTGGAAGCCGCCGCGCTCCAGGTTCAGCTGGGCGAGGGCGGCCAGCTTGGGGTCGGCCTCGACCAGCAGCGCCTGATTCGCTAGCCCTTGGCGGAGCGCGAGCAGCCCGAGCGCGCCGACGCCCGCGCCCAGGTCCAGCACGCGCTCGACGCGCCGCGGCCCTGCGAAGGCGACGAGCAGCAGCGAGTCGACGTTGATGCGGTAGCCGGATTTCGGCTGCAGCAGCCGCAGCTCGCCGCCGAGCAGCGTGTCGGTCGTGGTGCTGGGCGCGGGGGCCACCGGCTTCCGAGTTTCGCCGTTCGCCGCGCGCTTGCCAAGCTTGCGGCGACGGCGAGCGTGTGGGAGGACGGCGCGACATGGCCGAAAGAGCCGCCCCGCGCCGCGAGCAGAGCGCATTTCTGCGGCGGCTCGCGCATTGGGGCGCGGAGCGCGGCCCGGAGCGGTTCGTCCGGCTGAGCCCGCCTGCCATCGGCGCGCTGTTCGGAGTCGCGCTGCCCGACGTGCGGCGGCGCGTCATCCAGAATTTGCGGCGCATCTACGGCGTGCGCAGCGCCTGGCGCGAGCAGCTCGACGCCGTCAGCACCCTCGCGAGCTACGCCTCGTGCTTCACGGAGGCCATGGCGAGCGGGCGGCCCGACGTGAAGCCGCGCGTGAGCGTGACGGGCGAGGAGCGCCTGCGGGAGGCCGTCGCTCGCGGCGGAGTGGTGCTGGTGACGGCCCACGTGGGGCCGTGGGAGCTGACGGCGCAGCTGCTCAGCCGCAGCGTCGACGCGCCGGCGGTGATCGTGATGGAGCGCGAGCCGAACGCCGCGGCACGCGAGCTTCATGATCGCATCCGCGGCGAGCGCGGCGTGCGCATCTTGCACATCGGCGGTCACCCCACCGATGCGCTGCCGCTGATCGCGCACCTGAAGCAGGGCGGGGTGGCGGCGCTGCAGCTCGACCGAGTGCCGCCGAGCGGGCGCACGCTCCCGGTGTCGCTGTTCGGGCAGGAATTTGCCGCGCCCGAGGGCCCGTTTCGGTTGGCCAGCCTGAGCGGCGCCGCGGTGGTGCCGGTGTTCGCGCGGCGTCGAGGCTTCTTCGACTACGAGGTTTCGGTGTGTCCGGCGCTCTATCTGGCGCGCCGTGCCGGCGCTTCCGAGCTGGAGGCGGCCGCTCAGAGCGCCATTTCGGCGATGGAGGCCTTCGTGACCGAGTCGCCCACTCAGTGGTTCCACTTCAGCGGGCCGTAAGCGCTCGTGGAAGCGCGCGGCGCCTGGCCCAGTGGCCCGGGATACGCTATGACGCGCCCTCCTCCGCGACACCATCCCTCCCGGTCGCGGCAAAGTGAGCTTCATGATCCTTCGTGTCGGTCAGAGTCCTTCGGCGCTCAGCATTGCGCGCTACGGTAAGAGCCTTGATTTGCTGGAGGTGCGCCTCGACAACGGCGCGCCCCGCCGGCGCACGCTCGAGACCATGAAGAGCGAGGCGCCGCCGCACCTCGTCTTCGCGGTGCTGGTACCGAAGGCGCTCGGTAGCCTCGAGTCCGAGGCGACGGAAGCCGACGTCGCGCCCACGCTCGACACGGCGCGCGGCCTCTCGGCGCGCTTCATCGTGCTACGTACGCCGCCGACGGCGCGGCCCGGCGCGCGCACCCGGGCCCGGCTCACGAAGCTGGTCGAGCTGCTGAAGGCGGCGGAGATCGCGGTCGTTTGGGAGCCGACCGGCTTGCTCGCCGAAGCCGAGGCGGAAGCGCTGGCGGAGTCGCTCGGCGTAACGCTCGCGCGCGACCCAGCGCGCGACGATTTGCCGCCCGGTGACGTCGCCTACGGGCGCATTTCCTCGCTCGGCGCTGGCGGCCGCGTGCGAAGCTCTGCCATCGAGCGCGCCGCCGATCGCTTGTCGGCGTTCGAAGAGGCCTACGTCGTGATCGAAGGCGACAACGCGCTTCGCGCCGCCAAAGACTTGCGCGGCTTGCTCGGGGCCGAGCTGGGTGGCGGAGGCGACGATGAAGACGACGAAGAGCTCGACGACGAAGGCGACGACGACGACGACGACTTCGATGACGAGGATGAAGAGTCGTGAGCTTGCGTCTGCGCGCGCTCGCGCGCTCGACCGATCCGCTCTGTGAAGCCGCTGCCGCCGAAGAGCTGACCAAGGCCGGCAGCGCCATCGACGCCGTCGTCGCAGGCTATTTCGCGGCCGCGGGCGCCTACCCGGGCGTCTTGCTCGGCTCCGTGTCGTTGCTGCTCGGCGGCACCGGAACGGGCGATCGCGCGTTCGACGGTCGGGTCCGGCAGCCGGGCAAGAACGCGAAGCGGCCCCGTGGCACCTTGCCCGGAGCGCTCCCACCCAAGGCGGCGTACGTCGGCGTGCCCTACTCCGTGCCCGCCCTGGCCGTGTCGCTCGGTTACGGCGCGCACGCGACGCTGAATCGACTGGTGCAGCACGGTGTGGCGCTCGCGAAAGAGCACGGCGCCGACCAGCGCGCGGCGGTGCTGAAGCGAGTCGGGGAGGTCGGCGCGCTGGCGTTCTCCGAGCCCGAGCTGTCGCGGGCGCTGGTCCGCGCTTTCGGGGCTCCCAACGGCGGGCTCGTGACGCCCGCTGATTTCGCCAAGCCTGAGGGGCTCGACGTCGGCGCCGCGCGCGTCGAGCAGGGCGGCGCGCGCCAGCTGGTCGTGCCGTGGGCGGACGAGGCGAAGGCGCCTTTTACGCGCGGCGTTTGCGTGAGCGCGGTCGACGTCAACGGGCTGTTTGCCGCCGTCGCCTTCGAGTCGCAGCCCGAAGCGCTGTACGTCGAGGAGCTCGAGCTCTCCGCGCCGATGGTGGCTCAACCGACGCTGCGCGGCGTGCCGCGCCTAGCGCCCGGTACGCCGCTGCCGGCGCCGGCGCCGATGTGGATCACGTACGACACGGCGAGCTCCGCGCACGAGGTGTGGGTGAGCCCCGGGAGCGTCGTCGCTGGTTCCAGCGGAGCGAGGCGGATGGGGATCAGGCGGAGCGCGACGGCCCGGACGGTGGAGGCCCTGGAGGGCTGAGGGGCGGGTGCGGCGCGCCAGGCGGCGGCGCGCCAGGCGGGGCGCTGGGCGGCAGGGAGGGGCGCCGAGCACAAAACACCGAAAGCGCTCGCCGCTCACGCGACGAACGCTGCTCGGCTCTTTCCGAAGCGAAAGCCTCAGGCCAGCTTGATGCCGTGCTTCTTGGCGTACGCCAAGAGGCCGACCTTGTCGATCGAACGCAGATCACCCGTGGTGAGCTTCAGCGTGATGTGACGACCGAGCTCGGGAACCCACAGACGACGGCGCTGCACGTTCACGTTCTGCCAACGCTTGGTCTTGATGTTCGAGTGAGAGACGTTCTGGGCTGCCAAGCGGCGCTTGCCGGTGATTTCGCTGCGGGCCATGTGAAGGCCGCGGAACGTAGTTGAAGGGCCGGCCAAGTCAAGGGGCTAGACGCCATTCAATTGTTCAGCGGCGCCGGGCCGGCGCTCAGAGTCGGCTGGCGCGCGCCAGCGGCACCGCGCGAAGCTCGGCCAGCTCCTGGACGACGCTGCGGCAGAAGCTCCGGACTACGCGGAATTCATTAACCTTTTTAGTAAGTGTTTGCTCATCCATGTACAATCGGCGGTTCAGCTCGATCTGGATGGCATGGATGGCGGCGGTCGGGCGGCCATAGCGCACGGTCGTGTGCCCGCCGCGGTAGGGCTCGTCGTGGAGCAAGCCGAGGTGGTAGCGGGCCGCGACGCGCTCCGTCACCTCGATCACGGCCGGCGCAGCCGTCGTGCGGCGGCGGGTGCCGGGAACCACGTCCGCGCGTTCTCGCCCGGGGTCATCGTGGCCGTCGCGCCCCCGACTCGGCATCGAATGTCCGCACAGCACGATGACGAAGCCGAAGCGCGCCAGCTTGTCGCGCACGACCTCGTCGAGCGTGTCGTGGTACGGGCGGTAGTAGGCCTTGAGTCGGCGCTCGAGCTCGGCCTTCGGCAGCGGCCGCGTGAGCGCGGGGCGCCCGTCGGTCGTGGAGCGCCAAATCAGTCCGTGAGGGCTCGAACGCCCGTTCTCACCCAGCACCGTTTCACGGTCGACGTCATGCTCCGAGCGGTTCAGGTCGACCACGTAGCGGCTCATGCGCGCCGCGAGCAGCGTGGCGCCGCAATCGGGCGCGTCTTCGTAGAGCTCGTCGACGTACAGATCCGCGTCGCGCCCGATGGCAGCGGCCGGCGCCGCCAACGTGGCCAGCGTCTGCGCGTCGACCTCGAGACCGGCGTGGGGAACCTCCACGACGACGGGCACCTCGGCGGCGCGGGGCTCTTTCAGGACGAACGACACGTAGACTCACAATACTAGTCACGGGCGCGCGTTCAAGGCCGACGCGCGAATCAGGCTCGCGGGTGCGCTTTGCGGTAAGCCTGCCGCACGCGATCTTGCGAGACGTGCGTGTAGATCTCGGTCGTCGCCACGTTGGCGTGTCCGAGGAGGGTCTGAACACTGCGTAAATCCGCGCCACCCGAGAGTAGGTGCGTGGCGAAAGAATGACGCAACTGGTGCGGGTGAACGTGGCCGCGGAGGCCGGCGCCGCGCGCGGTACGGCCCACGATTTTCCAGAACGCCTGACGCGTCAGCTTCCCGCCCCGGGGCGAAGGGAAGAGCAACATCGACGGCTTGGCGGCGCTGGCGCCGAGCTTGGCCGCTTTGGCGGCGGCCTCGGCGTCTCGCGCTTCGAGGTAGGCGGACAGGTGGTCGAGCGCGACCTCGCCCAGCGGTACGAGCCGCCGCTTCTTGCCCTTGCCGAACGCGGACACGATGCCGCGCGCGCGGTCGACGTCGCCGAGCGTCAGCGCCACCAGCTCGCTGACGCGCAGCCCTGCCGCGTACATCAAGCTGAGCATGGCGCGATCGCGCAAACCGCGCAGGGTGTCCGGCGGCGGCGCCTCGATCAGCGTCACCATCTCCGATTCACCGAGCGCGCGCGGCAGCTTCCGGCCGAAGCGCGGCCTCGCCGCCAGCTCGGTCGGATCCGCGCGCAGCACGCCCTCGCGCATGAGGAACTTGCAGAACCCGCGCGCCGCCGACAAATGCCGCGCGGTGCTGCGCGGCCCCAGGCCTCCGCGCGACATCTCGCGGATCCAGCCCGAGATCACGCCGAGATCCACCTGCTCGATCTCGCCGGCTCCGCTCGCTTCGGCGAACGCCATCAGCTTGCCGAGATCCCGCCCGTAGGCCAGCACCGTGTTCTGCGACAGCGCGCGCTCGACGCGCAGGTGCTGCAGGTAGAAGTCGAGGGCGGCGTCGAGGCGCACGGCGACCTCACTCTAGCCGCGTCGGCCCCGCTCGGCCAAAAACGCGGTCTATCCGCCGCGCGCGGACCGGCTCAGCTCGGAGAGGAGCGGCCCCGGATCGTCCGCGCGCATCAGCGCCTCGCCGACGAGCGCCGCGTCCGCCCCGCTCGCGCGGATGCGCTGCACGTCCGCCGGCTTCGACAGCCCCGACAGGTGCACGCGCGTCACGCTGGTCGGGATGGCGGCCAGCACCCGCGCCGCGCGCTCGGCGTCCATCACGAGCGTGTCGAGATCGCGCGCGTTGACGCCGATCAGGTCCGCCCCTGCGTCGAGCGCCGTGGACAGCTCGGCTTCCGTCGCGACCTCGACGAACGGCACGAGCTGCTGCTCGCGCGCGCAGCTGACCAGCTCGCGCGTCTGCCCGCCCGACAAGCACCGCACGATCAGGAGCACGGCGTCGGCGCCGAACGCGCGCGCTACCGTGAGCTGCAGCGGATCGATCACGAACTCCTTGCACAAAAGCGGCAGGCTCGTGGCGGCGCGGGCTTCCTGCAAATGGGCGTATTCACCGTCGAAGAAGCGACTGTCGCAGAGCACGCTCAGCATGGCCGCGCCCGCGCGCTCGTAGGCGAGCGCGCGCTCGGCGACCGAGAGCACCGTCGAGAGCCGACCTGCCGACGGTGAGCGACGCTTGATTTCGGCGATCAGGCTGAGGCGGCCCGCGTTGCTGGCCCGATCGAGGGCGAGCGCGCGCCGCGGCGGGGGCGCCGGCAAGGCGCGCGCCTTCAAAGCGGGCAGCTCACTCCGCTTTTGCTCCAAGATTTGCTCGAGGACGCCCATGGCTCAGCCCTTCCGTGGCCGGCGCTTGTGCGCCGACGCGCCCCACGCTTCGAGCGTCTTGAAGCCTTTGCCGCTCTTCAAGACCTCGCGCGCGGCGCGGCCCGCTTCGCTCTCGGACATGCCCTCGCTGACCACGAGCGCGGCGGCGGCGTTGAGCGCCACGGCGTCGGCGGCGGGGTGGGCTTCGCCCTTCAAGATGCTGCTCAGGGCGCGCGCGTTGTCGGCGGGCTCGCCGCCGTCGATGGCGCCGGGCGGGCTGGGCGCGAAGCCGAAGCTCTCCGGCGAAATCGTGTGCTCGCGCAGCTTCCCGTCGTGCAGCACCGTGACGCGCGTCTCGGCGAACGGGCTGACCTCGTCGAGACCATCGACGCTGCGCACCACCCACGCCCGCTCGACGCCGAGCTTCTGCAGCGCCTCCGCGAGCAGCTGCCGGGAAGCGTCGTCGGGCGCACCGAGCAGCTGGTGCGTCACGCCGGCCGGGTTCGACAGCGGCCCCAGCAAGTTGAGGACGGTGCGGATCCCGAGCTCACGCCGCGCCGACATGGCGTGGCGCATCGCGGGGTGGTGCGCTTGGGCGAACAAGAAGGCGATGCCCGCTTCGTCGAGCACTTCCGCCTGCAGCTCCGCCGGCACGTCGAGCGGGATGCCGAGGCTCTCGAGCACGTCGGCGCTGCCGGAGCGGCTGGTCGCGGCGCGGTTGCCATGCTTGGCGACGCGGACTCCAGCGGCGGCGGCCACGAGCGCGGCTCCCGTCGACAAGTTCAAGCTGCCGGAGCCGTCGCCGCCGGTGCCGCAGGTGTCGAGCAGCTTCGGAAAGTCGTGCGTCACGCGCACCATCGCGCCTCGCATGGCGGCGGCCGCGGCGGCGATGATACTGGCGGTTTCTCCGCGTTGCCGGAGCGCGACGAGGATTCCGCCGATTTGGATGGGGGTCCACGCGCCCGCGAAGATCGCGTCGAACAGCTGGCGCGTCGTGCTTTCGCTGAGGCCGCTCGCGCTCATCAGCTCGGCGTAGACGTCGCTGAACTTGACGTCGCTATACTTGGTGGACGGGGGCGTGGCCGCGGGGGGCGTAGGCGCAGAGGTCATAACGAGATGAGCCAGTTTTGCACGAGGCGAGGGCCGTGCTCAGTCAAGATCGATTCCGGATGAAACTGTACGCCCTCGAGGCGCAGCGCGGGCTGGCGCAGGCCCATGATTTCGCCGCTCGCGGTCTCGGCGCTGACTTGCAGCCCCGAAGGCAAGCTCTCGCGCTCGACCACGAGCGAGTGATAGCGCGTGGCGTCGAACGGGCGCGGTAGGCCCGCGAAAACGCCTTTTCCATCGTGAAAAATGGGCGAAGTCTTGCCGTGTACCGGCGCAGCGCCGCGCGTCACGCGCGCTCCCAGGACCTGCGCGATGGCCTGGTGCCCCAAGCACACGCCGAGGATCGGGCGCCGCCCCCGCAGCTGGCTGATGACCTCGAGCGATATCCCCGCGTCGTCCGGGCTGCCCGGCCCTGGCGAAATCAAGACGCCGTCCACCTCGGCCGCCTTCGCTTCGGCCATCGACAGCTCGTCGTTCTTCCGAACCGTGCAGAGCGCGCCGAGCGCGAGCAAGCTCTGAACGAGGTTGTAGGTGAACGAGTCGTAATTATCGACCACCAGCACGCGCGGAGGGCGTCCGGATCGCGCCATCGATGGGCGCGAGGGTGGCATCCGGGGTCGGGTCGGTCAAAGCGGCGCGCCGTGCGCTGCTCTCGAGACTCCGAGGAAGCGCTGTCGCTCGAGCTGCCGGCCGGCCCGGGTGCTTCACGCTGGAAGTGGAATTTCAACCTTGCCCGGGCCGTACGCTGCCTGTAGTGTCCCGGCCCGTCGCCCACCTGGCCAGCGCAGTTTTGCGCACTGATCCCACCCCGGCGAGTCAGCTAGTATGTCTGAGGACAAGAAGCCCAAGATCGATTTAAAGGCCCGGCTCGGTAAGAAAACGGTTAGCACTCCGGCCGTAGGTCCGGGTGGTTCCATTCCCCCGCCTGCGGGGATTCCGAAGCCGAGCGGCATCGGTTCGCCCATGCCGAGTGGCATCCCGGCGCCGCCATTCCAGTCGCAGCCCGCGGTGGCTCGCCCCTCCGCGCCCGTCGTCGACGCCACCAACCCGTACGGTGCCTTGGCGCCCGCAGCGGCGCCCGTCGCGCAGGCGGCGACCATCCGCTTCGAGATGAGCGATGACGTCGTTGCGGCTCAAAAAGGTGGGCGGACGAAGGTGCTCATGCTCGCCCTCGTGACGTGCGTCATCGGCGTCGGCATCGGCTTCACGCTCGGCGGTGCCTCAGAGCGCGGCAAGGGCACGACCGCGGCCGTGCAGGGCGCGCAAGACCTCGTGAAAGACCTCGAGGCGACGAACGCCAAGATCGAAGAGCTGGCCGGCGTGATCAAGACGGCCAAAGAGAAGCTCGGCAAAGCGGAGTACCCGGAGGAAGAGGTCACCAAGCTGGGCGCCCTCAACATCCCCTTCAGCGGGGCGAACCTGAGCGGCAAAGGCATCGGCCGTTTCAAGTCCGACGTGCTCAACGGTCTGGTGACGTTCGCGACGGCCTCCGCCGAAGCCAACGATCAGAAGGACAAGATCAAGAGCGTCCTCGGTCGCAACAAGAAGGGCGTCCAGGAGTTCCTCGACGGCCAGAAGAACCCGGTCGTGCGTTGGTCGGTGATCGTCGGCGGTTCGCCGTTCGGCCCGATCGCCTCCATGCAGCCCCTTCCGACGCCGTTCCTCGTCCAAAGCCCCGACAAGAAGGCGTGGCCCGAGTCGTTCGAGGTGATGGAGAACAAGAAGAAGGTCACCGTCAAGCGCTACCTGCGTGGCGAGGCGGCCAGCGAAGATCCGACCTTCATTCCCGTCGACCCCAGCACGCAACCCTTGGTGTGCCCGAACGACGTTCTCTTCAGCATCCGTCGTGAGCTGACCGGCATGGAAGAAGTGCTGCGCGGCAACCCGACCCCCGGTGAAGAGAAGGTCGGCCTGCTCGAGCAGGGCCAGACGCTGGTGAAGAAGCTCAAGCAAATCGGCGCCAGCCCGCAGTAAGCGAGCTCAGCTCCGATACGAAAGGCCGTCCGGTAGCGGGCGGCCTTTTCGTATTTTGTCAGCTGGCGACGGGAATGCGCGAGCTACTGCGCGGCAGAATCGACTCGGCGGGCGGCGAGCGGCGCGTGATCTCGACCTTGAGCACGCGGCGCTCGTCGGCTTCCTTGACCTCGAAGTCGAGCTCGAAGGCCGTGAGACGCACGCCCACCTCCGGCACCGTGCCGAGCTCGGCTACCACGAAGCCGGCCAGGGTGTGGAAGTCGCCGTCGGTCGGCAGCTCGGCGCCCAGGTAGCGACTCAAGTCGGCGATCGACACGCTGGCATCGACCAACAGCTTGCCATCGCCGAGGTCCGCGATCGGCGGCTCTTCGACGTCGTGCTCATCACGGATGTCGCCGACGATCTGCTCGAGCAAGTTCTCGAGCGTGACGATCCCCGCGGTGCCGCCGAACTCGTCGAGCACCACCGCCAGGTGATGCTTACCCGCGCGCATCTCGCGCAGCACGCTGTCGGCGGGTTGGCTCTCCGGCACGAACACGACGGGTTGCCTGACCAGCACCGGCAAGCCCACCTTCTCGAGATCGCCGCGCGCCAGGTGCGGCAGCAGGTCCTTCGAGTGCAGAACGCCGACCACGTTGTCGATGTTCTCGCGGAACACGGGGTAGCGCGAGTGCTCGCTCTCCGCGATCTGCCGCAGCACGTCGGGGACGGGCGAGTCGATCTCGATGGCGTGCACCTGCGTGCGCGGCACCATCAGCTGCCCTGCCGTAATGTCGCGGAAATCCAGCACGTTACGGATCATCTCGGACTGCTCGTGGCCGAGGGAGCCGCTGAGCTCTCCCTCGTTGACGAGCATCTGCACCTCGCTCTCGACGAGCCCCGGCGCAGGCGTTGGCCGGCTCTCGGACTTCGACTCGAAGAGGCGACCGATCAGCAAGATAGGCACCGCGATCGGCGCGACCAAGATCTCGAACGGCCGCACGAGGCGCAGCAAGAGCGGCGCCATGCGCTCTGGGTTGCGAGTCCCGATGACGCGGCCGATCTCGCTGGGAATGCCGTAAGCCACGAGCGCGCCCAGCGCGGCCACCGCCGGCATCCAGCCGTCGAAGTCGGGCAGACGCTGCCCGATGAGCAGCGCAGTCAGCGACGTGCCCAGGGCGCGAATCACCAGCCAGCGCGACTCGATGGCGCTGCCTCGCTCCTCATAGCGCTCGAGAGCCTGGCCGGCGCCGCCGGTTAGACTTTCGCGCAAGGCGAGCCGCCTGGCGTCGGAGAGCGCTCCGATCGACCAGCTAGCAGCCGCCGACGTCGCTGCGATGAGAGCGGGGATGAAAGCGACGAGAATGGCGGGGGTAAATACTGGTGGAACCGAGTCCAAATCCGATGCCCGGGCGGGGCCGGGCCTCCTTGTCAGGAGTTCTTAGCGGACGGTAGCGGAGGGACGCAACCCGCGCTCCCGGTGACCGAACAGACCTACATGGTGCAACCCGTGTCGTCCGCGCCTTCAACCCACCGGCCGGATCGGGCCGTCGCGGGTCAGGTTCGGCTGGTTCCAACTGCCGGAAACAACGAACTATTTAGCTCCGTTTTGCGCCGTCGAACGGCGGCGACCGAGGCGCCTCTCGTGGGGCCCGAAATGATGGACGGTGCCCCCAGGCGGCCCTCGCTGCCCGGGCGTGAAATACCTGAAACGGACGGGCGGCCGGGAGTGGTTGCCGCCGACGAGCCGTCGAGCCCGGCAGGGCGAGAGCTGGATCTCGCGGAGTGGCTAGCCGTCCTCGGCCCGATGACGGGGGAGACGGTCGTCGCTCCGGCTTCGGTCGCCGTGGCCGCGCCGCAGCCGACCCCGGAGCTGTCGAGCTTGATGGAGCGCTGGGTGAAGCGGGTGGCCCTCGGCGGCGATCAGCGCCGCGGAGTCGCGCGCATCGACATCGCTGAGGGGCGCTTCGCCGGGGCCGAGCTGCTGGTGGTGGCGGAGGCGGGGCAGGTCTCCGTGGAGCTCAGCCTGCCCGCGGACACGAGCGCGGCCGGCATGGTCGAGCGCTTGCGGTCGCGGCTCGAACGGCGCGGCCTCAGCGCTGAGGTGGTCGTGCGCTGACCGAGGCTGTCAGGCCGGCTCGGCGTTGAAGCCGCGCACGACACGTAGCTCACCGGCTGCGCTGCCGATGGCGACGAGCTCACCTTCAGGGGTGAGCCACGCCCCGAGCTGGTCGGGAGCTTCGCTCGGCAGCTCGGTGAAATCGGCCGGTGACAGCGGCTTGCCTTGCCGTGCGCGCGTCACGGCGTCGGCCGTGAGGCGACAGGCCGGCAGCACGGACGCGGCGGCCTCGGCCAGGCCTAGCAGCGGCGGCGGCTGGGGCGCGGGCCAGGCGCACGCCTGCTCGATCCGAAAAGGGCCGCTCGCCAGCCGTCGCAGGCCGGAGAGGTGCGCAGGCAGCCCGAGGCGCTCGCCCAGATCGCGCGCCAGCGAGCGCACGTAGTAACCCTTCGACACCCACAGCTCGCACTCGAGCAAGGGGGGAGCGAGCTCCTTCAGCGTGAGCCCCAGGACCCGCACGGCGCGGGGCGAAAGCTCGGGCGCGTTGCCTTGGCGGGCGAGGTGGTACGCGCGCTCGCCCTGGACCTTGATCGCGCTGACGGCGGGCGGCACCTGCTCCGTGCGCGCTCGCTCGGCCTCGAGAGCTGCTTCCACCCGGCCCTGGGTCAGCTGTTCGGGGGACGGCTCGGCCTCGGCCGTGGTCTCGCCCTCTGCGTCGAGGGTGGTGGTCGCTCGTCCAAAGCTGATCTGCGCCGCGTAGCGCTTCGAGTCAGCCGTGAGGTAGCCGGACAGCTTGGTGGCCTGCCCGACCAGCAGGAGCAGCACCCCCGTCGCCATCGGATCCAGCGTGCCGGCGTGTCCGACGTCTTTGCGGCCGAACAAGCGCCGCGCCTGCGCCACCACCGTGTGGCTGGTGACGCCGCGCGGCTTGTCCACCACGGCTACTCCGGAACGCACTGTCATCGGCTTCTTCTCGAGCGGCTGACCAGGCCCGACTTGGGGAGCATGGGCGGCGCGCTGGCTCAGAACCAGACGCTACGGCGCTGTTGGAGGCCGCTATCGAGCATGCTTTGAATCGTGCTGCGAACGCGCTCCGAGAGGCGCCCGACGAGCAGGTCGTCGTCGGCGGCTTCCGGCCCGTAGTTGTCGAAGCGAATCGGCTCCGCGAACTTGATGCGCCACTTCGTCGGCGCGGGCACGAGCCCGAGGGCGCCCAGCGCCGGGAACGTCGGAGTTACGGGCAGGTACGGGATGCGCAGCAGATCCGCCAGCGCGTCGAAGCGGTAGAGCAGCGGGCTCGACTCTTCGCCGCCGATGATGGCGCAGGGAATGAGCGGCGCGCGCGTGCGCAGGCACAAACGGATGTAGCCGCCTCGCCCGAAGCGCTGCAGGCGGTAGCGATCGCGAAAGAGCTTACGGATGCCCTGAACGCCCTCGGGGAACACCGCGATCAAGTTGTCACGCGACAGGAGCCGCTCCGCGTTCTCTTGGCAGGCGCGCACGGCGCCAGCGCGGTTCATGAAGACGCCCGCGAACGGCAGGTAAAACAAGAAGTCTTCGGCGAGCCAGCGCAGATCGCGGCCCGCAGGGTGATCCACGCGCAGGGCCGTGCGCAGCATCAAGCCGTCGATGGGTATCGAGCCGGAGTGATTGCCGACGACGACCGCTCGCCCTTCGCTCGGCACGTTCTCGATGCCCTCGGTCTGAATGCGAAAATAGCGCTTGTAGGCGAAGTCGAGCACGGGGCGGAGCTTCGCGTCGAAGCTGCGATCCAGCCCGAACTCATCGACCTCTTCCGCGCGCGCCCGCAGGCCCTTGCGACCCCACTTCTGAACGTAATACTGGCTGCCGGCGAGCTCGGCCACGTTCTCGACCGCGATGGCTTCGGCGCTCTCCGGCGTCTCGCCGTCGTCGCGCGAAGGCGGTTCGGCGTCGAGCGGGCGCAGGCTGACGGGCGGCGACGCCTCGGGCCGCGCGGCGCCGTGGATCAAGCCGTCGAGGCGAGCTTCGAGCGCGCGGATTTGCGCTTCGACGTCCCCGCTCATCGCGGCGGGGGCGAGGCTATCGCTGTCGCTGTCGCTGTCGAGCGCGTCGTCCTCGAAGCGCACGGTGGGCGGAACGATGCGCGAGCCGATGCCGAGCTCGGGGGCGTCCGCGCTCAGCTCATCGTCGGCGGTGAGGTCATAGCTCGCGCCCTCGAGATCGACGTGAGGCAGCACCTCGGCGTCGAGCGGTCGGGTGGGCTCAGCGGGCGCGGGCGCGGGCTCGGGCTCGGCCGGCGCCACGACGGGCGGCGTCGCGCTTTCGAGCCGGTGTTTGCCTCGCTTCTTCGACTTGCCCTTGCGGGGTGCCTCGCTGCGCGAGCGAACGCGCAAGACGTCGGCCGTTTCGCCCTTGCGCTTCTTGGCGCCCGCGTCGCTGGCGGCGCGCGCGGGCGTCTTGTCTAGCTTCTTGTCCTTGCGGGTCACGCGGGAGTCTCCGAGAGCAGCTTGGCTTCACGCAGTTGTTCGGCCGAAGCAAAATCGCTGAGCGCCTCACGGCTCGTGAATACGGGCACGAAGCCCAGGCGGCTCTTGGCGAGGGAGCCGTCGGCGACGCACGCATACTGGAGGTAGTCGAGCACCGAGGGCGGCGAGTCACCGCGCTTGCTCAGCCACAGCGCGCCGAGCGTGGGGCGGAGCAGCGCGCGCGGGAGCGCGAGGCGCCTTCGCCCCACCAGGCGGATGGCCATACTGAGCGGCAGCACTCCATCACTCGCGAGGTTGAACACGCCGTGAGCGTCGCGATCGACGGCCAGCTTCAGGCCCGACACCGCGTCCGCTTCGTGCAGGAACTGCCACAGCGGATCGAAACCGAGCACGGTGGGCACTCGCGCCAGGCGCAGGTAGCGCGTGACGAAGTTGTCGGCGCTGGGCCCCATGATCGGAGCCGTGCGCAGCACGGTGACGATGCGGCCCTGGCCCGGCTTTCGGAAGCGCAACAGCTGCTCTTCGACCGCCAGCTTGTCTTGAAAGAAGGGGTCGTGAGCGTGGGCCCGCAGCGCGTGCTTCTCCGACAAGAAGGCGGGGTTCGTCGCGCGCGCGCCGTACAGCCAGGTGAAGCTGCGAACGATCAGCTTGTGCGTGCGCGCCCGGCGGCAGGCGTTCAGCACCTGCATGGTGCCGACGCCTTCGAGCTCGTGACCGTAGCTCGTCTCCCTGGTGGGGGACTCGAGGAGACCCAGGTGAACGACGGTGTCGACCGTCTCGGCCGCCAGCACCTCCGACAGGCGCTCCTCAGCGGCGGGGTGGACCAAATCGAGCTCGTAGAAGCGCGACTTCTGGCCCGCAGTAGGGGGCGGTGTGGTGTCTAGACACACGATCTTGGCGACGCGCGGGTCGTCTTCCAAGAGGCCAATCAAATTGAGTCCTAAGAAGGTCGACGCGCCCGTAATCGCGACGACGCGCCGTTTTCCTGAAGTTCGTAAGACGCCGCCGCTGGTCTTACGAATCGAGTGGGGTGATGTGCGCTCCTCGCTCACTTCGAAAACCGTAGTCCATTCGGCGCCGCGATTGGTCTTGATTTTTTCGAGAATTGGGGAGGGCTTTCGCGCTATTCTCAAGGCTCTATGCAAAGCAAGCCACGGCCGGCGCGCACGCTGCTCGGCCCGTACGAGCTCGGCGAACGGCTGGGGCTCGGCGGCATGGCCGAAGTGTTCGTGGCCTACCGCGCAGGGCCGCACGGCTTCGCCAAGAAGGTAGCGCTGAAGCGCATCTTGCCCGAGCTCGCGCAAGACGCCCGCTTCGTGGCCATGTTCTGCGACGAGGCGCGCATCTCGGCGCCGCTCTGTCACCCCAACATCGTCCAAGTCATCGATTTCGGCGAGAGCCAGGGCGAGCTGTTCATGGCGATGGAGTACGTCGAAGGCGTCTCCCTCGCCAAGCTGCTGCGTTACGTGTCGGGGCGACGCGAGCGCTTCCCGCTCGGGGCCGCGCTGTTCATCGCTCACGAGGTCCTGAGCGGGCTGTCCTTCGCTCACGACGCCTGCGACGAGAACGGTAACCCGCTGCACATCGTGCACCGCGACGTCTCGCCGGGCAACGTACTGATCGGCCGCGCGGGCGACGTGAAGCTGGCGGACTTCGGCATCGTGCGCAGCGCCTACGTCGACCGGCGCACCTACCCCGGCGAGCTCAAGGGCAAGGTCGGCTACATGTCACCCGAGCAGGTGATGGGCATCGAGGTCGACCCACGGAGCGATCTGTTCACGGTTGGCATCATCTTGTCGGAGATGCTGATCGCCCGCCCGCTGTTCTCGGGCCAAAACGAGTTCGACATCCTGACCAAGATCTACGAAGCCGACTTGTCGGCGCTCGACCGCTACGGCGCTGATTTGACGCCCGCCGTGCACGAAATGCTGCAAAAAGCGCTCGCCAAAGCGCCGGCAGCTCGCTTCAGCTCGGCGCAAGAGTTCGCGGCGGCGCTGCGCCGCCTCGCGCAAGCTTCGCAGATCTCGCTCGACGACTCCGAGCTCGTGCCCTGGCTGTCGGCGCTGGGCGTGCTGCCCTCGCGCAGCGGCACCCACGAGGTGACGCGCCTGCACCACGCGACCGAGACGACGCTGCCGCCACCGGCCAAGCTGGAGGCGCAGCGCCCCGTGCTGCGGCCCACGACCGCCGCCCCGCCGCCCCCGCGGCACAGCGTGCCGGCGGCGCCGATGCCGGGCCTGCCTTTCCGGCGCGCGCTGGTGCGGCCCGAGCTGCCGGCGCTGGCGTTCTCGATCGCGCTCAACGGCGAGACCGGCGAGCTACACGTCGAAGGTACCCACGGCGAGCTGCGGCTGGCGTTCGAGGACGGCAAGCTCGTGGCCCCGCACGGCAGCGGCGCCGAGATGCAGCTGCGCGGCTTGTTCGCGTTCGGCGACGGCACGCTCACGTTCACCGCGACGCGCGTCGATCACCCCGTGCACATGCAGCGCATCTCCATCTTGCCGGTGGTGAGCCGCATCGTGCGCGAGCGCTTCACCGTCAACGAGGTCGCGGCTTGGCTCTCGCCCATCCGCCGCCTGCCGCTGCACCGCGGCTCTTCGCTGCGCCGAGATCCGTCCGAGTTCGGCCTCAGCCTCGGCGAGCGCCGCGCCATCGAGCAAGCCCCGCACAAGCGCTCCCTCGACGAGCTCGGCGGCGCCCTCGCCGCCTCCGGCATGGCCGAGCCCGCCGAAATCCTCCGCGGCGTCTTCCTCGGCCTCAGCCTCGGCCTCCTCAACGCCCCCGGCTGGGCGTGGACGCAGGGCTCGACGTAGGCGGCGCGAGCAGCAGCTGGGTCACGAGCTCGGCCGCGGAGCGCAGCGGTCGCCGATCACCTAAAACTCCTCGGCGTCCGCTCCGACGACGAGGGCGGGGCCTGCTGCAACGTCTTCACGGTGTTGGGCGCCCCCGACTCCGGGTGCGCGTCTTCCAGCAGCTCGAGCAGGCTCTTGAGCTCGACGGGCTTGAACATGGTCGTGCAGCCAGAGGCCTTGAGGTACTCCGCTTCCTCCTTACCCAGCGCACCGCCGGTGACGAAGACGAAGCGGCGAGCCACCTCCGGGCGCTGCTTGGCGACGCGCGCGTGCAGCAGGTTGCCGTTGGCGCCGGGTAAGAACACGTCGCACAAGACGAGGTCGGGGGTGTAGGCCGGATCTGCCAGCAGCGCTTGCGCTTCGGAGGCGGCGGCGCACGTCTTGACGTCGTGCGGCTTCAGCGAGCGGCGGATCGTGCGGGAAAATATCGGATCGTCATCGACGACCAGCACCTGCTTGCGGCGCACGGGCGTGACCGCTGGGCGCACCGGCACCGGAAGCGGCAGCGCCAGCAGGCCGCTGTCTTCGCGCGCGCGCGGGAGCAACACGTGGAAGGAGGCGCCGCCGCCCGGCCGCTCGTGAACCTCGATGTGCCCGCCGTGAGCGCTCACCACGTCGGCGCAAATCTTGAGCCCGAGCCCCGTGCCGGCGCCGCGCTCCTT
The DNA here is from genome assembly GCA_023431345.1 of Pseudomonadota bacterium. Classification (GTDB taxonomy): domain Bacteria; phylum Myxococcota_A; class Polyangia; order Polyangiales; family Polyangiaceae; genus PMG-095. The sequence continues at coordinate 19,155 of JAEYWK010000160.1, read as the reverse complement.
CGTCGTGTAAAACGGCTTGAAGATGTGCGGAATCGCGTGCGCGGGCACGCCGGGGCCGTTGTCTTCGACGATCAGCGCCACGTGCTCGCCCGCTTCGAGCACGCGCACCGCGACCTCGGGTTGCGGAGAGGCCTGGCAGGCGTCCATCGCGTTCAGCGCCAGGTTCAGCACCACTTGGGCCAGGTTGTCGCGCCGCGCGATGGTGTAGCAGCCGCTGTCGAAGGTCGTGATCAACGTGATGCCGCGCCGCTCGAGGTGCGGCTTGGCCACGCTCAGCGACTCCTCGACGACCTCGCCGAGGTCGACGTGCTCGGGCGCCAGCTCGCGGCGGCTCACCATGCTCAGCTGCTCGACGGTGTCGCGCACGCGGGCAACGGCGGTGCCGATATCGGTCGACAGCTCGGTCAGCTCGGACACGGCTTCACCCAGCGCGGCGTCGGCGCCACCGTCGAGCCGGTCGATTTGCTCGACGAGGCGCTTCAGCTCTTCTTGTTGCAAGATGAGCGCCCCCGCCGGTCCGCGTAGCTCGTGCGCCACCGTCGCGGTCAGCAGCCCCAAGCTCACCATGTGGGCCGTTTCGTCGTGCTGCTCGTGCGAGAGCTTGGCGTCGGCGCGCCGATCGCGCTGCGCCCGCAGGGCCGCCAAGCAGCCAACGCTGCTCGCGAACGACACGCACTCCCGATCCACGCTCGACGAATCGGCCAGCAGCAAGACCAGCGCCGCGATGGGCGTGCGCAGGTCGAGCACCGGCACCGCCACCACGCAGGTCGCGCCCATGGCGAGGAACTCGCCCGCGTCGTCGACGCCGTCGCGATCCACCCGCAAGTTGGCGGACTTGACTGGCTTGCGCGTCGCTAGGCTGCGCTCGGCGAACGCGCTCGCGCCGCGCAGCAGCGCGGAGAGCGAGCGCGTCGTGCCGTCGAGGCCGCGATCGGCCACCAGCTCGAGCCGCTCGTCGACCGCGAAGGCGATCGCCGAGCGCGCACCCGTGCCGGCGATGAGCGCGTCGAGGCAATCACCCAGGTAGCCGCCCGCCGACTCGCCAGCCAAGCGTTGGGACAGCTCCTGGAAGACTTCTAGACGTGTGAGCCGGAGAGCCTGCGAGACCATGAGCACGAGCCGCGCGCCCCTGGCCACACCAAGGACAGCCTCATCAACATATCTCTCTCTCCCGGGAGTTGTCCAACGGTCCGGGGCGCTTCACCTCGGGCGCTCCGCCACCTCGGGCGCTCCGCCTCGGTCGTCGCCTCGGTCGTCGCCTCGGGCGAGCGCCGCGTCAGGCGAGATCGAGTCGGAGCACGGGGTAGGGGCGGAAGTCAGTGACCGCGCGGAAGCCGGCGCTCACGTACAAGCGCTCGGGGCCGAGCCAGACTTCGTCGGGCCGGAGCGCGGCCTCACCGTCGCTCGGCGCGCCGCGTGGAAACGCCTCGAGCGCGAGCCCGCCAGCGTCACGCGCGCCCGCGATCGCTGCGCTCAGCAGAGAGCTCGCGAGCCCGCGTCCTCGCGCTCGCTCCGCCACGTACATGCAGGCGACGGTGTAGGTGCGCTCGCGCTGCTCGCTCGTCTGCGCTTCGAAGTAGGGGAGGCGGCGGTACACCCGCTGGTCGTACAGGCGGGGCACCGCCATGCTCGGGACCACCTTGAGCCATCCCACAATCTCGGCGTCGTCGCTGGCGCCAAGCTCGCGCGCGACGAAGCCGCAGAGCTCCGGAGCCGCGAGGCGCGCGATCAGCGCGAGGCGGTTCTCTTCCGGCTGCACGAAGCAGCGCTCCAACCAGGCGTTCTTGTCCCCCTGGAAGTGCCAGTAGTTGCAGTAGCAGCCGCTGCCCGCGCTCTCGAACAGCGCGAGCAGCCCTGGGGCGTGGGCGCTCGTCGCGCGCTCACAGTGATATTCGCTCATGCGCTGGGCGGCCGGCGAACGCCCACCTGGCGCTCGACCTCACCGGCGAGCGAGAAGAGGCGCTCTTCGGCGAAGGCGGGCCCGAGCAGCTGCAAGCCGGCGGGCAGCTCCGGCCGCTCGCCGCTCGCCGGTGTCGGCGCGCACGGCACGCTGAGCCCGGCGATGCCGGCGAGGCTCGCCGGGAGCGTGAACACGTCGGCGAGATACATGGCGAGCGGGTTATCGACCTTTTCTCCGAAGCGGAACGCCGGAGTCGGGCTGGTCGGCACCGCGATCGCGTCGACGCTCTCGAAGGCTCGATCGAAGTCGCGCTTGATCAAGGTGCGCACACGCTGCGCCTTCTTGTAATAGGCGTCGTAGTAGCCTGCGCTCAACACGTAGGTGCCGAGCAAGATGCGGCGCTTCACCTCCGCGCCGAAGCCGGCGTCGCGCGTCTTGCCGTAGAGGGCGGTCAAGTCGCTCTTGGCGTTCTCGATGCGCAGGCCGAAGCGCACGCCATCGAAGCGCGCCAGGTTGCTCGAAGCCTCCGCGGTGGCCACGATGTAATAAGTCGCGATGCCGTACTTCGTGTGCGGCAAGCTGACCGGCTTCACGCTGCAGCCAGCCTTCTCGAGGCCCGCGATCGCGCTCTTCACGCTGGCGGCGATCGCCGGATCCAGGCCCTCGCCGAAGTACTCTTCGGGGATGCCGACGCGCAGGCCCTTCACGTCGCGCGAGCAGGCCGCCTCGTACTCACCCACCGGCACGTCGGCGCAGGTGGAGTCGAGCGGATCACGCCCGGAAATCACCTCCAGCATGCGCGCCGCGCTGCGCACGTCGCGCGCGAACGGGCCCACTTGATCGAGGCTCGACGCGAACGCCACCAGGCCGTAGCGCGAGACGCGACCGTAGGTGGGCTTCACGCCGACCACGCCGCAGAGCGCCGCCGGCTGACGGATGGAGCCGCCGGTGTCGCTGCCGAGCGAGCCGAGCGAGAGCCCGGCCGCGACGGCGACCGCGCTGCCGCTGCTCGAACCGCCGGCGGTGCGCGACTTGTCCCACGGGTTGCGCGCGGGGCCGTAGGCGCTGTTCTCGCCCGACGAGCCCATCGCGAACTCATCCATGTTGGCTTTGCCGACCAAGATGGCGTCGGCGGCGCGCAGCCGGGCGACCACGGTGGCGTCGTAGGGCGCGCGGAATCCCTGGTCCGGACCCGTGCCGCTCGCGTTGGCGCCGTCGACGCGCGTCAGGATCTTCGACGCGCAGGTGGTGGGCGCGTCGGTCGTGCACAGCGCGTCTTTGATGGCGATCGGCACGCCCGCGAGCTTGCCCAGCTTCTCACCGCGCGCGCGCTTTTGGTCGACGGCGTCGGCGGCTGCTAGCGCGGCCTCGCGGGCGACGTGCAGGAAAGCGTTCAAGTCGTGCGCTCTCTCGATGCGCGAGAGGGCGGCTTCGGTGACGGCGCGCGCGCTGACGGCGCCCTTTTGCACCTGGTCGGCGACGTCAGCGATGGGGAGATCGAGAAGGTCGCTCATCATTCGTCCACGAACGCGGGGACGGCGAAGCCGTCGGAAGAGGAACGGGGGGCCTGGCTCAGCGCCAGCTCGTGCGGCAAGCTCGGCACCACGGCGTCCGCGCGGAACGGCGCCGCCACCACCGCGACCTGCGTCGTGGCCGGCACATCGCTCGTGTCGAGCTCGGACAGTTGGTTGACGTATTCGAGGATGCCGTCGAGGTCGCGCTGCATCCGGTCGATCTCGCTCTCTGAGAGCTCGAGCCGGGCCAGCTTGGCCACGTGAAGCACGTTGTCGCGAGTGATAGCCATGGTGGAAGCCTGAGGGTGCCCGGGTCTTAGCCCAAGTTGCGCGAGCGGGGGCGCAAAAAGCCGGCCTGTGCTGACGCGCACGGGCCAGGTATGCTGCCCCTCATGCAGTCGCCTCCGGGCGGATATGGCCCTCCGGGCGGCGGTTATCCGCCACCGGGCCCCCCGCCAGGCCCTCGCCCCGGCGCGCCCGGCTACGGCGCGCCCGGCGCTCCGGTCAATCCGCACAAGCCCATCACCGGTTCCGCCGAGACCATGGCGCTGCACGCCATGACGATCGATCCGAAGACCGGCTTACCCAAAGGTGAGAAGCCGCCGGCCAGCGCCGCTGCCGTGCTCTCGCTCGTTTGCGGCATCTTGCTCTGCCTCGGTCCGTTCACCGGCCTCACTGCTATCGTGGCCGGTGTCATCGCGCGCGGGCAGGCGCGGCTCAAGCCCACACAGGTCGGGGGACGCGGCATGGCGGCGACCGGCATCGCCCTCGGCATCCTGAATTTGTTCCTATCGGCGCTCGGCCTCCTCTACTTGCTGTTCACGGCCGACTTGGGCTGACACGCGTTCAGGTGCGCGTCATCAAAGCGCATTCTGGAGTCGAAGCCTCGCAACCCGTCGCGCAGGCGGCCGATGGACCCGCGTGACACGGCCGTCCGATCTCCCAGCCGCGGAGCTACCTGACTCGACTCGCCACGTCGCCCTGGCTAGGCTCCCGGGACGGCTGAGCCGGTTCAGCCCTCACGCCCCCAAAGCCTTGTCAGACTACCGGGAATTCAAAGATGGGGAGGTCATCCCCGGCACTCGCTACCGCGTCACGTCCCTGATCGGGTCGGGCGGCATGGGCCGAGTGTACGAGGTGGAGCACATCGAGCTCGGCAAGCGCTTCGTGCTGAAGGCGCTGCTGCGTGAGCTGTCGCGCCGCGAAGACCTGGTGGCTCGTCTGCGTAACGAGTGGCGCGCGCTGGCGCGCCTCGAGCACCCGCACATCGTGAACGTGACCGACGCCGGCACCTCCGACAACGGCGTGCCCTTCTACGTGATGGAGCGGCTCGAAGGCGAAACGCTCTCGAGCCTGATGCACCGCCAGCGCCGCCTCCACCCCGAGCGCGCGCTCGCGATTGCCGCCGGTATGCTCGAGGGCCTGCACGCCGCGCATCAAATCGGCGTCGTGCACCGCGACGTCAAGCCGCCCAACATCTTCTTGGTGGGGGGGGCGGCCGTGAAAATCCTGGATTTTGGCATCGCCAAGATCCGCGACGCCAAAGACGTGATCACCGCGCGCGGCATCGCCGTGGGCACGCCGCGCTACATGTCGCCCGAGCAGGCGCAAGGCACCGCGGTCGACGCGCGCTCGGACGTCTACGCCACCGGCCTCATCTTGTTCGAGATGGTGAGCGGCGTGGGGCCCTTCGATGACGCGCGTGACAACAACGAGCTCTTGCTGGCGCACCTCGGCCGCAAGGCGCCGCTGTTGTCGAGTCTCTCGGTCGTCGCGCCCGAGCTCGACGCGATCGTCGCCAGCATGCTCGCCAAGGATCCGCGTGAGCGGCCGGGCGACGCGCGCTTGGTCGCCGAAACACTGCGCGCGCTCAGCCAGCGCTACGCCGGCTTTCCCGCGACCGATTCGCCCACGCTTCATCCGCGTCCGTCGCAGGCCGAGCCGCCGACACGCGTCGACGGCCCGCGTCGTCAATCGCAGCCCGCTCCTGCCGCGACGCACGCCGACGGCGTGGCTGCGCGCGGAGACACGACGGCGCTGCAGCCCGCCTTCGAGATCGCGACGACCGCGGCGCACGTGCTGCCCCACCCGAACGTCACGCTGCGGCTCGAGCAGCTCGAGCAGCTCGAGCCGGCGGCCGCTCCCTCCCTCTACGGCCCTGACACCTGGGTCGACGCCGCGACGGGCGTGCCCACCGCAGTGCCCGGTCCTGCTCCCGAGCGCACGGAGATGCTGCTCGCGGCGCCAGTGTCTCCGTTCGGTCGCTCGCCGACCGATCCGGGGCCCACCCGCACCGCGGTGCCGCTCGCCGAAGCTCCGAATCTGACGCCGCCGCCCGTGGTGCCGACCGCGTCGGTGCCGCCGCCGGCGAAGCCGCGCTCGCCGAAGCCGCTGGTGCTCGTCGCGGCTGGCGGTGCCGTGCTGCTGGGGCTCGCAGGCTGGGTGGCTCTGCGGAGGCCCGCGACAGCGCCTGCCGCGACCGTCGTGGCGGCGGAGGCACTGCCGGGCCAGGGGAAGGTGCCTGATCAGGCGGAGGCCTCGCGCGACGGAGAGCGCGCTGGCGGCAGCGTTGCGGCTGCCCTTCCGGCTCCGCCCGCTGAGCCGAGCGCTCCGGTCAGCGTCCCTGACAGAGCTGCAGCGTCGGTTGAATCCGCTGTTGCTGGATCCGTGCCGCCGCCCGCAGCGCAGCGCAGCGCCGCAAAAGATGGAAAGAAGTCCGCTGGCGCTGCCGTGAAGCCGCGTGAGTCCGCCGCACCGATGCAGCCGGCCCCCAGCGCCTTTGGCGTCGCCCGCCCGAAGCGCAGCGGCAAGATGCCAGTCTCTGGTCTCTAGGGCCCGCGGACCCTTAGCCCAATCGCGCGCGGTTTGGCTTGCGCAGGGGGAGATCTGTGCGTAAGTTCCGCGCCCCTCGCAATCGAGCGAGGAACACCACACGTCCCACGCGCAAATCAGAGCGTCCGGTGCCTCCCTCGGGAGGTTGGCGCTCGGTGGGACGGAGGCCTAACCGAAACAAGGAGAGCGCACCATGACCGAGAATACCGAACAGAGCGTGCTCGAGGCCGCTCCTGAATTGCAACGCACCATCCGCAGCGCCGAAGAGCCGCTCAGCGTCAAAGAGCTGTTCGAAGCCGGCGTCCACTTCGGTCACCAGACCAAGCGCTGGAACCCGAAGATGCGGCCGTACATCTACGGCGCGCGCAGCGGCATTCACATCGTCGATCTCGACCAGACGGCTCGCTTGTTCAAGCGCGCGTTCGACTTCTTGTCGGAGACGGTCGCGCGCGGCGGCAGCGTGCTGTTCGTCGGCACCAAGCGCCAGGCGCAAGAGATCGTGCGTGAAGAGGCGCGTCGCGCCGGCATGTACTTCGTGACCAACCGCTGGCTCGGCGGCACGCTCACGAACTTCCGCACCATCAAGGGCGGCTTGGATCGCCTGCGCACGCTCGAGCGCATGAAGGAAGACGGCACCTACTCGCAGCTGCCGAAGAAAGAGACCGTGCAGCTCGAGAAAGAGCGCGCGCGCCTCGAGAAGTACATCGGCGGCCTCAAGGGCATGGGCCAGGTGCCGCAAGCGATTTTCGTGATCGACCCGGCGCAAGAGACGATCGCGGTGAGCGAGGCCAAGCGCCTGGGCGTGCCGATCGTCGCCATCACCGACACCAACTGCGATCCGGACATGGTCGACTACGTCATCCCGGGTAACGACGACGCGATCCGCTCGGTGCGCCTGATCACCGGCGCGGTCGCCGATGCGTGCGTCTACGGCTCGGCTCGCCGTCGTGATTACCAGAACCAGCGCGCCGAGGCGCAGCAGGCCCAGTCGGGCGGCGCGCCGCAGGCTCAGGTCATCTACAACCGCGGCCGCGGCGGGGAGAACTGAGACATGTCCGCCCCCAGCATGCAGCAAGTCAAAGAGCTTCGTGACCGCACCCAAGCGGGCTTGAGCGACTGCAAGGGCGCGCTGACGGAGTCCGGCGGCGACATGGAAAAGGCCGTCGAGATCATCCTGAAGAAGGGCCTCGCCAAGAGCGCCAAGCGGGCTGGCGCGGTCGCTTCCGAAGGCGCCGTGGTCGCGGCCGTTACGCCCGACAACAAGCGCGGCGTGATCGTCGAAGTGAACATCCAGACCGATTTCGCGGCTCGCAACCCTGACTTCTTGGCCTTCGCCGAGAAGACCGCGCAAGCGGCGCTGGCGGCCAAGCCGGGCACCGACCTGGGCGCCGAGAAGTTCCCGGGCGGCAGCGCGACCGTCGAAGAGACGCGCGCGGCGCTCGTGGGCAAGCTCGGTGAGAACATCACCGTGCGTCGCTGGGAGAGCCTCAGCGTCGACGGCCCGGGCAAGGTGCAGGCGTACGTGCACATGGGCGGCAAGATCGGCGTGCTGCTCGCCGTGCGCGCTGGCAACGACACCGTCGCCAAGGCGCCCGCGTTCGAGAAGCTGGTGGAAGATTCGGCGATGCAGATCGCCGCGATGGCGCCGCTGTATCTCTCCGCGAGCGAGATCCCGGCGGACGACAAGGCCAAGCAGGCGGAGATCTTCAAGGCGCAGCTGGCAGAGGACCCCAAGGCTCCTCCTGCCGCATCGCACCCGAAGATCATCGAGGGCAAGTTGGCCAAGTGGGCCAAGGAGATCTGTCTGCTCGATCAGCCGAGCGTGCTGGAGACCGACAAGACCGTCGAGCAGCTGCGCGCCAACGCAGCCAAAGAGCTCGGCGGCGACGTGGTGTTCAGCCGCTTCTTCCGCTTCGAGCGCGGTGAAGGCATCGAGAAGCCCCAAGGCGACGACTTCGCCGCCGAGGTGGCGAAGATGGCCGGCGGCTGATAACGGCGCGGCTCTCGACAGAGTCGCCAGGCAATGAGCCCCGCACGCCCACGAGGCGTCGCGGGGCTCGCGCTTTTTTGGGCCCGCGGCTCGCGCTCAGACGCGGGCTTCTCGCTGCGCCACCGAGCGCAACAGGGCCGAGGAGCGTGCGCCGGTCTCGATGCGCGCGACGTCGGACAGGCTGATGACGCCCGATAGCTTGCCGTCACCATCGAAGCAGACGATGCGCGACTTCTTGTGACGGCTCATCAGGGCCTCCGCGACCGTCAGCTCCTCCGACTCCGAGCAGCCCACCACCTCACGCGAGAAGACTTCCTCGACGGAGGTCACCGCCGGGTCCAGGCCCGTCGCCACCACGCGCAGCACGATGTCGCGATCGGTGAGCGTGCCGATGACCTCGCCCTGCGGCGTGCAGACCGGAACGAACCCGATGTTTCGCTCCGCCATCCGGCGCGCCACCTCTTCGATGGTGTCGCCCAGATCGCAGCACTCGACGTCGCTTTTCATGAGCTCCGAGCATTCCATGTCGTTCCTCCTCGCGGACTGTGAGCGCGCCTTCGCTGCAGATTCCAGGCCAGCGGGCGGCTGCCAACGCAGCGCCTCTCATCGCATGATTTCGATGTCTCCACTTCGAGTGGGGTGTCGAAGGCTGCCTCACCGGGGCCACACAGCACACCGCGCCCTCACGCCGCTCTCGTGCTGAAGGCGAGCGGCCCGAGGGGGCCTACGAACCCACGCCGGCTCAAGCTCGAGCGAACTTGTCCGGTTCGCGCAGCATCGCGATCAGATCCGTGACGCCCGGATCCACGCCGGCTTGCGAAAGCAGCGTCGTCACCTGTCCGCGGTGATGCGTTTGGTGATTGAAGAAGTGGGTGAGCGCCCACCACAGGACGTGAGTCACCTTCGCGCCCGCGCGCTGGTAGGACATATCGCGCAGCAAGTCGGCCTCGGTGAGGGCCGAGATCACCGAGATGATGTCAGCATCCGTGCGCTCGCGCTCGCGGGTGAGGTCTTCGAAGCTCGCACACAGCTCCTGACCCATCGACCGGAACGGAATCGGCGCGCCGCTCTGATCCTTCGAAGCGAAGCGCGCTTCGTCGCCCGTCAGCCGCGCCAGCCAAATCCTGTCGCCGAGCAGCAGGTGGTTGAAGGTGCCATGGATCGAACCGAAGAAGGCGCCGCGCTCGCGCTTGCGCCCCTCGTCGCTCAGCTGCGCCGCGAGGCCGTAGAGCTTGCGGTTCATCGCCTGGTTGTAGAGCGAAAGCGCGCGAAATTGCTCGAGCCACGACATGCTCGCGAGCATACGCCAAAACTCGCGTCACCACCTGGCTGCGCTCAGCGAAGAGCCGCGAAGCCTGGCTCCGCGCCCTGGCCTTCGCGCCCGAGCCGAGCGGCTCCGCCTCGCTACTTGGCGCTGACGTAGCGGGCGAACTCGTCTTCGAAGTCGGGATGCCAGCGTGAGAGGGCGGGGCGGTTGAGGATGATGTCGTCCATCGCCCAGCGCATGCGGCGCTCGTCGGTGGCGCGGTCGACCGCGTGGTCTGGGCACAAGATGTAGAAGTCACCGGCGCCGAGGCGCTCGAGCATGAAATCGACGACCTGGCTCGGGGTCCAGGCCGAAGCTGGCTTTTCGGCGCTGCCCGTCATGCCGGTGTAGGTGAAGCCGGGAATGAGCAGGTGAGCGCTCACGCGGCCGCTCGCGGCGCCGCGTAGCTCATGAGCGAGCGACTCGCTGAAGTTTCGCAGCGCAGCCTTCGACATGTTGTAAGCGGCGTTGCCAGGCGGGCTGGTGATGCCTTGCTTGGAGCCCGTGTTGATCACTAGCGCCGGCTGGCTGCGCGCCAGCATGCCGGGCACGAACGCTTCACAGCCGTAGATGACGCCCCAGAGGTTCACGTCCACGAGCTCGCGCCAGGCTGCGCTACTTTCCCAAGGCAGCCCGGGGTTGTTGCCGACGCCAGCGTTGTTCATCAGCAGCGAAGCGGCGCCGAAGCGCTCGGTGACCGCGGCCTGCAGGGCAAACAGGTCGTCGCGCCGGCTCACGTCGGTCGCGACCGCGAGCACGCCGGCGGCGCCGTGAGTCGACGCCGTCGCTACTTCTCCCGCAGCGCGCTCGAGAGCCTCACCTTGCCGATCCGCGAGGACGACCTTCATACCGCGAGTCGCAAGGCGCGTGGCCGCAGCTCGGCCAATGCCGCTCGCGGCGCCGGTGATGACTGCCACATTGCCGGGCGCAAGGATCTCGGGAAGGGGAGGCGGGTGGATCATGCACCGTGGCATACCACGGCGGAACGGCTTCATCGTTCCCCGCCTATAGTTCCAGGAGAACAGTAAGGAGCGGACGAGCTGACGCAAATATCCCCGTTGGCGGGACATTCGACTCGTGACTCTAATGAGTCAGGGGCCGAAATGGATCTTTCAGCTAATCAGGCGGATTCTGGCGGCGCGTCCACTCGTCGTTCGTCGGAGCAGGTGACCCAGCGTCGAGCGCCGCTCGACCTGGCGGTAGTGCTCGAGCCGTCCAGGAATTGGGCGGCTCGCGTCGGCTTGGCCACCGTGTTGTTGCTCGGTGCGTGCCGCGCGGCTGACTCCGGCGAGCAGCAGCCGCAGGCCGCCAGGAAGCCCGTGAAGGCCGAGACGGCGCCGATCGCCGAGCGCAAGGTGCCCAAGATCGTCCCCCTCACCGGCACGCTGACGGCGGAGCTTCGCAGCGAGCTCACTGCGAACGCGAGCGGCCGCGTCGTGAAGACCTCCGTGGAGCGCGGTCAAATGGTCGAACAAGGCGCGCTGCTGGCGCAGCTCGACATCCGCTCGGCGGCGGCCAGCGCCGCGGAGGCACGGGCCAGCGTCGCGAGCGCGAAGACCCAGCTGGACGCGGCGCGCGCCGAGTGCGAGCGCTACGACGCGCTCGTCGCGCGCGGCGCCATCACGCAGCAAGAGCACGCGCGGCAGGCGGCCAATTGCACGCAGCAACTGGCAGCCGTTGCGGTCACGCAGGCACGCGCGTCGAGCGCGTCGATCGCCGTGGGCGACGGCAGCATTCGCGCGCCGTTTTCCGGCGTGGTGACCGAGCGGCACGTCAGCGTCGGCGACTACGTCCAGCCCTCTTCCAAAGTGGTCACGCTGATCGTCAGTCATCCCCTGCGGCTGAAGCTCACCGTCCCCGAGCGCCGCATCGGCGACGTCAAAGAGGGTGCGCTCGTCACCTTCGTCGCGGCCGCGCTCCCGGGGCGCAGCTTCTCGGGCCACGTCAAATACTTGAGCGGGGAGGTGCGGCCCACGACGCGCGACGTGATCGTCGAAGCGACGGTGCCGAACGCGGACGGAGCGCTCTTGCCCGGCATGTTCGTCGAGGTCCGGCTGCACGCCGGCGAGCGAGTCGCGCCGGTAGTGCCGCGGGCGGCCCTCTTCACCACCGGTCAGGAGCAGAGCCTCTACGTCGTCAAAGACCGGCGGCTGGAGCTACGCATCGTGAAGCTGGGGGTCGAGGCCGGCGACGCCTTCGTGCTCGAAGAGGGAGCGGCGGCGGGGGAGACGGTGGTCGTCAACCCCTCGGCGGAGATGGCCGACGGCGCTGCGGTGCAATGAGGCGCGCATGCAGTGGCTAGCCCAAATTTGCGTCGGGCGCCCCGTCTTCACGTGGGTGCTCATGCTGCTCATCATCGTGGTCGGTGGTGCGTCGTACGGCGCGCTCGGCCTCGATAAGTACCCGAACGTCGACGTGCCCGCGATCGTGGTGACGACGACGCTGCCCGGCGCGGCGCCGGAAGAGGTCGAGAGTGAAATCACCGACAAGATAGAGGCAGCGGTCAACACCATCAGCGGCATCGACGAGCTGCGCTCGGTTTCGACGGAGGGCGTCTCGCAGGTCATCATCAGCTTCGTCCTCGAGAAGAGCGGCGACGTGGCGGCGCAAGAGGTGCGCGACAAGGTCAGCAACGCCCTGCCGACCTTGCCCGACGACATCGACGCGCCGGTCGTCAGCCGCTTCGACCCGGACGCGGCCCCGATCCTGTACGCCACGCTCCACGGCCCGGGCTCGATTCGCAGCCTCACGGAGCTAGCGGACAAGGAGGTGCGCCGACAGATCGAGAGCATCAGCGGCGTGGGCCAAGTCAGCATCGTCGGCGGGACGAAGCGCGAAATCAAAATCTGGATCGACCCAGTGAAGCTGCAGTCGCACGACCTGACGGCGGCTCGCGTTCAGCAGGCGGTCGTCACGCAGAACTTCAGCCTGCCCGGCGGGATCGTGCAGCGCGGCCCGAACCAGCTCACCCTGCGCATCGAGGGCAAGGTGACGACCCTCGACCAGCTCCGCGGCATCATCCTGCGCGAGTCGAACGACCACCCGACCCGGCTGGAGGACGTCGCCACCATCGAGGACGGCGCGGAAGACGAGAGCTCCTACGCCAGCTACGACGGCCGGCGCGCGGTCGTGCTTTCCATCCGCAAGCAGTCGGGCGCGAACACGGTCACCGTCGTGGACGCCGTCAAAGAGCGCTTGGCCGAGGTGCAGCGCGCGCTGCCGGACGGCGCGCGGCTCGAAATCGTCCGCGACAACTCGCAGACCATTCGCACCAGCGTGCACGCGGTGGAGGAGCATTTGGTGCTCGGCGCGCTCTTGGCGGCGGTGGTCGTGCTCCTCTTCTTGGGTAGCGCGCGCAGTACGGTCATTTCGGCCGTCGCCATCCCGATCTCCATCGTCGGCTCCTTCGCCATCATGTACGTGCTGGGCTTCACGCTCAACATGATGACGCTGCTGGCGCTCGCGCTGGCGGTCGGCATCGTCATCGACGACGCCATCGTCGTGCTCGAGAACATCCACCGCTTCATCGTCGAGAAGGGCATGCCGCCTCGCCAGGCAGCGGTGGAGGCCACGCGAGAGATCGGCCTCGCCGTGCTGGCGACGACGCTGTCGCTGCTGGCGGTGTTCGTGCCGGTGGGCTTCATGAGCGGCATCGTCGGGCGGTTCCTCAAGAGCTTCGGCCTGACGATGGCGGCCGCCATCGCCGTGTCGTTGCTCGTGAGCTTCACCCTCACGCCGATGCTCTCGGCACGGTGGCTCGAGCCGCACGTGGCGACCGAGCACGGGAAGAAGCCTCTCCTCGAGCGTCTGGTAGATGTCTTCTACGTTCCCCTCGAGCGCGTCTACATGAGGCTGCTGCGAGTCGTGATGGGGCAGCGCTGGGTCGTCGTCTTGGCGTGTCTGGTCGCGCTCGCCGCGCTCGTGCCCCTCGGTAAAGCGGTACCGGCCAGCTTCATGCCCGAGAACGACGACGCTCACTTCAATGTCTCGGTGCGCGCTCCGGAAGGTACTTCCATCGAAGCCACCCGCGTTATCGCCGACCGCGTCGCGCGCGAGATCCGCGCCATGCCGGGCGTTTCCCACACCCTGATGAGCATCGGTGATTCGGCCGACGCGACCCCGAACCTGGCCAGCATCTACGTCAAGCTGGTCGATCCCCAAGAGCGCGCGGCGTCGCAGGCGCAGTTGATGGAGCGCGCGCGCAAAGAGGTGCTCGCTCGTCAACCCCAAGAGCTGAAGGTCAGCGCCGGGCCCGTCTCCGATTTCGGACCGGCCGCGGGCGCCATTCAATACACGCTGAGTGGGCCCGATCTGGGCAAGCTCGCGACCTTCTCCGAACGCATCGTCAAGCAGCTGAAGGCTGTGCCGGGCGCGGTGGACGCGGACACCAGCCTCGTGGTCGGCAAGCCCGAGGCCCGCCTGACGATCGATCGCGCCCGCGCGTCGGCGTTGGGCGTCGAGCCCATCGATGTCGCGTCGACGCTGCAGCTCCTGGTCGGCGGCCTCAAGGTGTCGACGTTCTCCGAAGGCGGAGAAGACTACGACATTCGCGCGCGCGCCCTGCGCGAATACCGCGTCGACGAACGCGGCTTCTTGATGACCGTGCCTTCGCGAACCGTGGGCGCGGTCCAGCTCGGCTCCGTGGTCGACGTGAAGATCGGCGCGGGCCCTTCGAAGATCGAGCGCGTCAATCGGCGGCGCGTGGTCACGATCTCCACCAACGTGTCGCCGGGCGTCGGTGAGAGCACGGTCTCGGCGGCGCTACAGAAGATCGTCGCCGACGAGAACATGCCGCCGGGCTACGTCGCCAGGCCCGCCGGTAACTCTCGCGAGAGCGCCAAGACCGCGCAGGCCTTCATCGCCGCGTTCGCCGCCTCCTTCGTGTTCATGTACCTGATCCTGGCGGCGCAGTTCGAGTCGTGGCTGCACCCGATTACCATCCTCGTCTGCCTCCCGCTCACCGTGCCGTTCGCGTTGCTCTCGCTGCTGCTGTTCGGTCAGCAGCTGACGATGTTCTCCGCCCTGGGCCTGCTCGTGCTGTTCGGCGTCGTGAAGAAGAACTCCATCCTTCAGATCGACCACACGCTGCACCTGCGCGCCTCGGGCAGGTCACGCGCCGACGCCATCCTCGAGGCCAACCGGGACCGCTTGCGCCCCATCTTGATGACCACGATCGCGTTCGTGGCCGGCATGCTGCCGCTGATCTTTTCCCGCGGCGTCGGCTCCGGCCTCAACCGCGGCATCGCCGGCGTCATCGTCGGCGGCCAAGTCCTCTCCCTCCTGCTCACGCTGCTAGCAACGCCCGTCATCTACTCCCTCTTCGACGACGCCGCCGCCTGGCTCCGCCGCCGCAAGTCCCGCCCCGCCGCCCCTCTACTTCCTTGAGGCGCCGCGTCCCGTAGCAGCCGATTACGGGTCGACGTAGACATTGTTGAAGAAGCGGCAGCTCCTGGCCCCCGCCGGGTAGAGCTGCTCCACCTTGAGCCAAACCTCGCCGACCATGGCCTGAACCTTGGCGATGGGCCCATTGATTGCCACCACGAGACCACAATGGCTCTCACTGCCGACGCCCAGTGACTGCCGAAACTGCGCCGCTTCGGCCTCCCGCGCCAGCCGCTCGGCGCGCTGAGCCTGACCACGCCGAGCTCGGGCGAGATTCTCACAAGCCTGCTCATCGTTCGCTTCGCAGCCGCGCGTGTAAAAGCGCTGGGCGGCTTCTAGGTTCGCGCGCAGCCCGCCCTCGCCGTGCTCGTGCATGACTCCGAGGTTGTTGCACCCGCCCGGGTGCTTCTTCTCGCAGGCCCTCGCGAACGCCTTGACAGCCTCCGCCGGGTTGGTCGGCGGGTGGTTGAAGTAGATGAGCCCGAGCTCGAAGCAGCCCTCGCCACTACCGCCACGGCACCCTTTCTCGAGGAGAGCTTCCGCCTTGCGCACGTCCTTCTCGACGCCCAGCTCCTCGTAGCCGTGTAGGTGGACGAGGCCCAAGAGCGTGCAGCTAGCGGCGGCGCCGCTGTCGCATGCGCGTTGGTCCTCTGCGAGCCGCTTGCGCAACTTCTCACGCTGGGTCGCGAGATGGTGAGGCCACCAATCGTGCGGGCGGAAAGCGCGTCGCTCTTGACCGACCCTCAGCGTCCATTCTGGAGCTGCGGGCGCGAGCGGAGGCGCATCCGCCAACTCGTCGAGGTCGATGCGAAAGTTTCCCGCAGCGTCGGTCTTGATTGACGCCATCTCCGTCGTGCCGACGAGCGCCACGTCGACCCCCGCCGCGGGCGATCGCTGGCATTCGACCGCGGGCTGGGCTCGCTCTCGCTTCTCCACGGAGCTGGATTGCCGCTCACCGGAGGTGAGCCACAGGTACCCGACGTGCCCCAAAAGGGCGGCGCCCGCGAGGGTGAGGCCAGCGCCCCACAGATAGGCGTTCTCGCGCGAAGAAGCCTTCCCCTCCACCTCGGCGTCGGAATAGCTGGGCGCCCGCGCGAGTAGATACGCGCCCGGAGCCAACGCGGCCCCCGCGAGCCCGACCTGGACCCAGCCGCCTTCGACTCGGCTGCCGCGGTGATCGGTGCGGCGAACGTCCTCGTGAATGTTTGTCTGGCAGTTGAAGATTTGGTGGACGCGACCGGCGACGATCCCGTCCCTACTGCCTAGCTCGGTCAGCTCGAGTGCGACGCCCGCCGGCGCCGGCAGCGACATCTCGCTGCGTGAGCTCAGCACGTCGAGCTGCGTTCTGCTCACCGGCTCCGCGCGCGCGCACGCAATCAAAGATACAGTCAGCAAACTCAGGGCGCCCTTGAGCGATGCGCGCATGTACGGTCCGTAGTGCCGATGTTCGACCATTCGCTCTCCCGCCCGTTTGCATCACCGCCGGCTCCGGTCAGCAATACCCCTAAAGGAGTAGAGCGTTCGGCGCGCGCCGTGATGCGCGACGGTCATCGAACCTGTTACGGTCTGCGCATGCGTCGAGTTTGGGAGTGTTGTGCTTTGGGAGTTGCACTGATGGTGGCAGCCTGTTCCGGTAAACCGTCGTCTGGTGAATCGCCACCTGATGATGAGAGCTCCGCAGCTGGGGCAGGTGGCGAAGGGGCGGGCGTCGCGCGGATTCGACAAGTCGCCGTCGATAAGATCGATCTGCTACTCGTCGTCGATAACTCCCTGTCCATGGTCGACAAACAAGAGCTGCTCGCAGACGCGATGCCGTACTTGGTGCAGCGGCTCGTCACGCCGCGCTGTCTACGGCCTTGCACGGTCGGTGATGACTGTTCGCCAGCTCAAGAGCGCGACGGTCTTCCCACGGGTGAGATGACGGACGGGATAGGTCAGTGCGCGAGCGGAGAGCCGGAGCTTCATCCAGTTCGAGATCTGCACGTCGGAGTCATCACCTCCAGCCTGGGCTCGCATGGCGCCAGCGATCCGCGAGACGCTTGCGTCGAGCCCGATGACGACGATCACGCGCATCTGCTGGGCGCGCTTCGCGGCATCGACGAAACTTGGAACGGTACGGGGTTTCTGGCTTGGGATCCGATGCGGTTCAAGGCGCCGCCCGGTGACGGTGACGCTGCCATCTTTAGCGACAAGTTCGGACAAATGATTCGCGCGGCTGGCGAGCACGGCTGCGGCTTTGAGAGCACGCTCGAGGCCTGGTACCGCTTCTTGATCGATCCCGAGCCGCCGCGGAACATCGTCGTGAGCAGCGGCAAGTCGACGCCGCTGGGAATCGATCAAACCATTTTGGATCAGCGCGCGCAGTTCCTGCGACCAGATTCGGTGGTCGCGATCGTGATGCTAACCGACGAGAACGACTGCTCCATCGTCGACGACGGCTACGGCTACGCAGTGGCGACGGCGGCGACCCCGACCTTCCGAAGCACCAGCGTATGTCGCTCCAACCCCAACGATCGATGCTGCCAATCCTGCGGCGACGCGACTGCAGTCGAAGGCTGCCCGGCCGTGGACAGCGATCCGGAGTGCCAGAAGGGCACGACGAACGACCCGAGCGAGGACGACATGAACCTGCGATGCTGGGACCAGAAACGCAGATTCGGGCTCGACCTGCTGTATCCTACCAGCCGTTACGTGGATGCGCTGAAGTCGCCGGT
This sequence comes from Pseudomonadota bacterium, assembly GCA_023431345.1. Classification (GTDB taxonomy): domain Bacteria; phylum Myxococcota_A; class Polyangia; order Polyangiales; family Polyangiaceae; genus PMG-095. The sequence goes on along the minus strand of JAEYWK010000160.1, from coordinate 1,517 downwards.
CGTCACGCTGCGCTCGGGAGAGGTCGTACCCAACCCGCTTTTTCGAGCCGAGAGCGGCCGCGCTGCGCGTGACCCCAGCCTCGTGCTCCTGGCCGGCATCGTCGGCGTGCCTTGGCAAGACCTAGCGGATGAAGAGAGCTTCAGCGGTTCTGGGTTGCGTTACCTGACGGCGCTCGAGCTCGAGGCTTCGGCTCGCTGGGACGTCGTGCTGGGGCGCCCTGAAGACGACCCACCGGCTCCGCCCCTCGACCCGTTGATGCTCGAGACGCCGAGCGAGCGCATGGGCGGCAATCCGATTACGAATGACCAGCTGGTACCCTCCTCGAGCACCAATCCTCGCGCCAATCCGATCAACGGCCATGAGCAACTGAATACGGGCCGTGACTTGCAGTATGCGTGCATCTTTCCCCTCGCTGAGCCACGAGTCTGCGACCCGGAAGGCGGACGCGGCTGCGACTGCTATCCGGAAGACACGTCGCTCAATCGTCCACTCTGCCAGCCGCCGGGTGGTGGACCAGCCGGGGACACGCAGTACTTCGCCAAGGCGTACCCGGGCTTGCGGCACCTAGCCGTGCTCAAGCAGCTCGGTGCCAACGCGATCGTCGCCTCAGTCTGCCCAAAGGTGATCGACGAGGGTAGGCCTGACCACGGTTACGGGCCCGCTATCGACGCGCTCGTCGAGGCCGTGCGCGGGGTGTTCAAGGACCAGTGCCTCCCGAGGGAGCTCCCGCTAGCGGCGGACGGTCGCGTGTCGTGCACCGTGATCGAAGCTCTCGCTGCGGACCAGGGCTGCGGTTGCTTCGGCTTGGGACTTGGTGAGTTGACGACCGATCTGGCGTCCGCGACTCGGCGCGAGATGAAGGAGCAGGCCATCTGCGGAGACGACACAGGTGTCGATTGCGAGTCCATCTGTCTGTGTGAGGTTCCTCAGCTCACCGGCGTCGAGCTGGCTGCTTGTCAGGGCGACCCGGCAGGGCCCTTGCGTCCCGGCTTCTGCTACGTGAACGCGATGGCCGACGAGACGCAGGTCGGCAATCCCGACCTCGTGAGAAGCTGCAGAGCCGACCAGCGTCGCGCGATCCGCTTCGTGGGCGACGCACCCAGGCCCGGCTCCACCGCGTGGATTTCGTGCGCCTACCCGTAGGGCTCCGCGTTGCCGACGCCGATCCGCCTTGCGCGAAAGCAGGCGCTCGGGCGCCAGCGACGGACACGTCGTCGTGACTCGCTCGACACGTGGGGGGCGTCAGAGTGCGGTCACGATGAACAGACTCGGCTATCTCGGGATTGCGTCGCTGACGGCGCTCGGGCTCTCGGCGGCATGCAGTGAGGATGCTGATGACGGGCCAGGCGCTGGCGACCAGGCGGGCGCAGGTGGTGAAGCCGGTTGGGCGGGGTCGGGATCACGCTCGGAGCTGAGGCTGGCGCCGCGATCGTAGCCGCGGCGTGAATTTGTAGAGGGGTCCCTCCGTCGGAGGAGTTGCAACACAACCAACGCCGGAGAAGCCCCATGAACAGAG
>JAEYWK010000034.1 GCA_023431345.1 Pseudomonadota bacterium | reverse complement strand
GCGTGCGGTAGCCCTTGTCGTTGAAGATGAAGTGTTCTGCGCGCTCGGTGAGCCGCTCGGCGACGACCTGAGCGTTGAGGGCGTCGGGGAAGACTTTGGGCCAGTCTTTGAATGGGCGGTTGGTTGTGATGCCGGTCGAGCGACGGTAGTCGTAGCGCTCGCTGATCACCTGGAACGCCAGCTTGGCCTGGGCAGCGTCCATCTCGTATCCGTTCGGGCAACCGTGTCCTAACGCAGCGGGCGCGATCGACGTACGACGCCTGAGTCACTCGCGCGGATAGTCAGGGTGCTCCGCCAGCGCTATGCAATCCCCGTTCACCAACAGGGCGCTCGCGGCGCAGCCATCTGGCGGCGTTCCTCGCTCGATGGCGTCTAGTTGCGTCGCGCCGTCATCATTGCGATAGAATCCCAGCAGCTCGATCGCCAAGCGCGCGGCCGGCGTTCCGCCGGCGAACGCGACCAAGTCGAAACTGGTGACGATCCCGTGAGGTTGATGCGACGAATCGATCGGTAACCGCAGCGTTCCCCGTAAGGGGTGCTCGCCATCCAGCAATCTGACTCGCCAATAGCCGGGCGATGCTCCCTTCGCGATCGCTGCTACCGCGCTGAGCTTGCCTAGCAGGCTGCAAGTCGGGCTCGACAGATCGACCACGACGTTGAGCTCGAGCCTGGGCGGACATTCGGCTTCGCCACTCCCCACCGACTCGATGAGCCGGTACGGCCCGGCGCCTCCAACTGCCGTCTCCACTCTGGCGCGACCAGCGCGCTGGAACGCGAGCTCCGTCGTAAAAGGCCCTCGAATCTGCTCGAGAAACTCGTTCACGGCAAAGCCGCTGGACTCGGCTTCTGCGCGCTCCACGACCCTAGTTGTCCAGGCACAGGGGTCTGGCTCAGGGTCACCGCTAGCCTCGACGCGATCGTCCGGAACCGGGCCGCACGTATCGCACAGCGGCGCCGCGCCTTCACAGTCAGATGGGGTTCCTGTGCTCGTCGAGCCGGAGCTCGTCGCTCCAGCCTCCGAAGCGCCGCGTCCACCGCTACTGCCAGTCCCTGCGGTATGCGTCGATGCACAACCGACAACGAGCAAGCACCCGAAGACCCACCGCACCCCGTCACGATAGCCGCGCGCGTGCCAAAGTCAATCGCAGGTCTCTCAGCGCTGGCGATTGGCCACGATGGCGGCGAGGAGTGATCAATCAGCGACGCCGAGATGCAGGGGGGGCCCAAAACGTGCCTGGCTAGTGGAGCACCTTCTTGAGGGCCGCGGGTGTGAGCTGCTCGAGCTGCGCCAAGCGCGAGCGTTCCTGCTGAGTCTGCCGACTCCCGATCAGGCCCATCTTGCCTCTCAATGGCTTCCACTTCGCATCTGGTGTCTCGACTCGTCGCCTCGCTTCGGGTGGTTGGGTGCGCGGTCACTTATCCCAGTAGCCGGGACGCCGCCTCCCGTGCGCGACCGCCCGCACGTACACGCGCGGAGTCGTCACCTTGTAAATGACGGCATAGGGAAAGCGTTCGAGCAACGTGCGCCGATACGGATCGCGCAAGAACGGGAAGCCTTCCGGCTCCGCTTCAATGGCGTCAAAGGCACGCAGCACCTCGTGGAGCTTGGCCCAACCCCAGCTCGCGCGCCTCGTACCAGCGCGCGGCCTCCTCGACTTCGCGTTCCGCGATGGGGCCGACCACGAGCGGTCGCTTCACCGGAACAGGCCCGAAAGCCTCCGTCGCACGGCTGGCAGCTCGTGTTCAGGGCCCAGGCTGTCATCGGGTTCTAACTGTTCGCGCCGTTCGACTTCGGAAAGCCACGCGCTCTGCCAAGCTGTCCCCGAGACTGCCGCACCCGGAGCGACACTCGCGAGCAGCTCTGCCGCAAGCTTGACACGATCGGATTCGGATAGAGCGAGCGCGTTGGCGAGAACCTCTCGGGCAGTCATGACTGCTGTAGTCTGCCGTTGGCTCCCTCCCGAGGCTCGATCGCGAACCGTGGCCGCGTGAATCTAGCCACTGACGCTCGGTCAACCAATGACGAGGGGGTGGCCTGACTCGTGTTGGTCGGCGAGCCGAAATCAGGGCTGACGTAGAAAGCCGGCAACAACGCTCTGACCGAAGAAGAGCGTGACCTCGAACAGTCCAGCGCGCGCTCGCAGGCCGCTTTCCGCATTGCTTCTCACTGCCACCAGCAGCCATCTCGCCTCCGTCCTGCTGCTCGCGACGCCCAGCGCGGCCCAGACCGCGACAGGCCCCTTCCGACTCGGCCTCGAGGGCAACGCCATCGCGCACGACAAAGTGACGCTGTCCGCCAGCCACGGGGCAGGCAGTGCCCCAGCTGCGACGACGAATCTTGGGCTCCCTGGCGCCGCGATCGGGGTCGCTCTTGGGTACAGCGTGACGGCCAACGTGCTGCTCGGCGGCCGGCTGCTGGCGTCGTCGACGCAGACCAAGGTGGGTGACGCGAGCGCGGATAGCGCGAGTTTCGCGATCGTGCCACATGCCGAGTACATCTTGGATGGCGCTGTGGGCAGGCCGTTCCTCGCCGCACACGTCGGGTACGCATCGACGAACAGCAGCGCGGGTGAGGTCGAAACCTCGACGAGCTCGTTCCTAATAGGTCCCGGCGCCGGCCTGCATGCTTTCGCCGCGCCCACGTTCTCGATCGATGCTGGGCTCGTCGCAATGTTGCAGCAGGCGAGCGCCAAGACGGGTGGCGCCGAGCTCAGCGGGAGCGGGTACACGATCGTCGCGACGATTGGCCTTTCGGGCTGGCTTGGCGGTTCGAACGATGCCGGCGCAGGAGGGGCTACTCCTACCCCTGTGCCGGCGCAGGGTCGGGCTGAACCCGCGACGCCTGTGGTGGCGGAGAACGCTGACGGAGCGCTCGAGAGTTCACTGACGCTCGATCTGCCGAACGCCGCCGGCGGCGTCCAGATCACCCTGCAGGGCGATCCGAGACGCGATGCCAGCGCGGCACGGGTCGTAATGACGTGGCTTCGTGCGCAAGGGACCGGAAGCGAGTGCGCGGCAGCGGCATTTGAGTCGGGAGCTCGACGCGCCGAACTGAGCGATGTGCAGTCGTTCTCGCGTGAAGGGTTCAGCTCCTCGCAGTTGACGCAGCAGGGGAAGCTGCCGATCGACGCCCTGGATGGCCTCTCGGACCCTGCTCAAGAAGCTCGCCTCATGCTCTGCAGCGAGCGCGTCATCATCCTGCCGGCGGCGAAGCGCCGGGTTGCCCGGTTCGTGCGGGCCTTCCAACGGCGCCTTGGCGCAAGTGAAGCGGCGCAGCCGAAGGACTGAGCATGATGGGCGTGACCGGTCAGCGAAGCCGGGATGCGCTGGGCGAGGAACGTGCGTGGGCTTAACCCAGAGTCTTAAGGCAGCGGAGTCAGGGCTTCGAGCGGGAGGCCGAACACGTCGCGGTGAGTGCGGTGAGCGCCTTCGGCGCTGCCGGCGAAGAGCCTGTGCGGCGCCGGGCGGTTACTTTCGACTAGTTGCGGAGAGGGAGGGATTCGAACCCTCGGTACGGTTACCCGTACACATGATTTCCAGTCATGCACCTTCGGCCTCTCGGTCACCTCTCCAGGTCCGTGACGAGCCGAGAGGACTCGTTACGGGGTGTGCGCTGCAGTGTAGCGCGAGCTGTTAGCACGTAGCCGGCTTAGGCAGCGGCTACCTCCCTCCATTCGCGCGCAGCCCGCAGGGCGAGCACGAATTTGGGGGAGGTCGGCGCGCGAAGCGCGACGGGTGGGGGCAGCCCTTGCGGAGAGAGTGGGATTCGAACCCACGGTACCCTTACGGGTACGCCTGATTTCGAATCAGGTACCTTCGGCCGCTCGGTCATCTCTCCGCGGCGGACTATGGCGGCCGATGTGGGGTCTGTCAACGACAGAGAGCGCGCTTTTTGGCGCTTTTTCCCTGGATGCGTGGCCGCTTGCGCGATTGCAGCGATCCGGCGTTCCGGAGGATAGTCGCGGGCATGCGGCTTTCTCGGTTCGCGCCTGGGGCGCTCGTGGTGGTGGCGAGAGTGAGCTTCGCGCAAGCGCCGGACGCGGCTGCGCCGGCCGCTGAGCCCGCGCCCGCAGCGGCTGAAGCGCCACCCGCGCCGGCGCCGCCGCCTCCGCCCGAAGCTCCCGCTGTCGTTGTGGAAGCGCCGCTTCCCGCCGAGCCCGCGCCGCCAACGGACAGCGCGTCACCCGAACCAGACGCGCCCGCGCCCGAGCCGCCGGCGCCCGTCGGGCCTGCGCCGATCGTCGCGTCGACCGAGCCCCGCCGCGCCGACGTTCACGAGCCGGCGCCGTGGCGGCGCGCGCGGCAGGCGCTCACCCTCGAGGGGAGCCTGGGCTTCGTCGCGCGGCCGCAGGGCAGCGACGGCTTCGATGACGAGAGCCGCGTTGGCACCGCGCTGGGGCTCTCGGCTTACGTGGATTTGAAGCGCGAGATCGCGGCCGGTCTCGAGCTCGAGCGCGCGACGCTGGGGCGGGGCACGGCGATGAGCGGCCTCGACAGCGTGAGCGTCGATTACACGGTGACCTCGGCGTTGCTAGGGTTTCGCGCCTACCCGCTGCGCACGAATTTCGTGGATCTGTTCGTGGGCTTGCAGCTGGGCGCGGGGATTCAGGGCGTGTCTGCGAGCGGCACCGAGAGCCGTGGCGCGCTGTTGCCGGCGAGCCCGTACACCTGCGGCGGCGTGGATACTCCGGCGTTTCAGCTCGGGGGCAGCGTCGGCGCGCGGCTGATGCTGTCGGAGCGCTGGGGGCTTTCGGCGCGCGTCAGCGGAGCGGGCCGCCGCTTGACGGGGGAGGTGGTCGATGAGTGCGCGCGCGGGGTGGGCACGGCGACGACGATCAGCGGCAGCGTCGGGCTGGGCTACGACTTCGAGCTCGATCGCTGAGCGCCTCAGCTGAGGTCGAGGGCGCCTTGGGTGATGCTGGGATCGCGCGCTTCACCGAAGCTGTCGCTCTCGACGCCGAACGCCTGCTGCACCGCGACGAGCAGGCGGTTGTGTGGCGTGCCGGCCGCGCCTAAATCGATGTGGCGTCCGCCCTGCAAGCGGCCACCCCAGCCGCCGGCCAAGATCGCGGGGATTTGACGCGAGGTGTGCCGGTTCGGATCGCCCATGTCGCTGAGCGCGATGAGCGCGGTTTCCTCGAGGATGCCGGCTTCGTCGAGGCGCTGCAGCAGGCGCGCGAGCTTGCCGTAGCTGTAGCGGTTCTGACGAGCGAGGGGCAGCCACGTCGCGGGGTCGCCGCCGCCTTCGCGGCCGCCGCTGCGGTAGAGGTGGGCCACGTCGATGTGCACGTCGTCGGGCAACTCTGGGTCGAGCTGAGTGCGGCTCAGGTCGGCGAGCATGAGCGTGGCGACGCGCGTGACGCCGCAGCCGATGGCGTGCGCCAAGAGGTCGATCTGCAGGTCGGTGATGGCGTCGAAGTAGGGCTCGCCCCCGCCGTAGGCGAGCAGGCGCGGAAAGCGCGCCGCGTCGGGAGCGCCGGGAGGCTCGCAAGCGTCGAGCTCCGACGCGAGGCGCTTCTCCAGCTCGCGGAGCGCCTGGGCGTGTTGGTCGAGCTTGTCGCGCTCGTGTTGCGGCGCGCGCGCTCGCAGGCTGGCGAGATCGCGCGTCCAGTAGTCGAGCAGGCTCTTGCCGAGGCGGCGCTCGCGCTCGACTCGCGCGACGGCGGCCGGATCGCTGCCGCTCGCGAATTGGCCAAAGGCTCGGCTGAAGGTTTGGCTCGGATCGATCAGCTTGGGCAGCGCGGCGCCGCCTTTCGCGTAGGAGATGCACTGACCCAGGGCGGGCGCGCTCGAGCCCACGCCGAGCACGAGGCTGGCGAGCGGCGTGCTGGCGCCGAGACCGTGCTCGAGCGCCAAGAATTGGTCGAGCGAGGCGCCGCGGCCGTGCTGCGAGCTGCCCGTCAAGATGACGCGCGAGGCGTCGTGGCCGGTGGTGCCGCCTTCGATGCCGGCGGTGAGGTCGAGCCCTTCGAGCGCGACCACGTGCTCGGCGTAGCTCTTGCCGTAGCGCGCCGCGTCTGCGAAGGGCGAGAGCGAGCAGTCGGCGTACGAAATGTCGAAGCCGGGCCCGGGCACCCAATGCTCGCGCGCCATGCCGTGCGGCAGGTAGACGCCGATGAAGAAGCGCGCGGTGGCTGGTTGCGCGCGCAGCTGGCGCTCGGGAGCCGAGAGCGCGGCGAGCGCGGCTCCGGCGCCGAGCGCAGTGAGGGCGGCGCGACGGTCGAGGCGACGGAGCTGACTCATGGGGTGCTCCTCGACGCGAACCACGCGCCTTCGACCCAGGCCAAGAGCAGACCGAGGATCGATTCGCGTTCGGCGGCGGGCAGGGCGCGCGTGGCGGTGACGAAATCGTCTTCTAGGGCGGGAAATTCGCTGCCGGCAGCGAAGCGAGCGACGTGCCGCGCGGCGCAGCGCGAGAGGTCGGACGAGGTGGCGAGGGCGCGGGCCAGGTCGACGCTGTCCGTGAGCGTGAGCTCTCGCTCGTCGATGAGGACGCGCCCGCTGGTGTCGATGGGGCGCCCGGCTTCGCGGTCGCGGAAGCGCCCGACGGCGTCGAAGTTTTCGAAGCTGAAGCCGACGCCGTCGAGGGCGACGTGGCACGACGCGCAGCGGTCGCTCGCGGCGTGCAGCTCGAAGCGCTCGCGCGTGGTGGCGTTGGGGTTCGGCTCGGGCAGCACCAGATCGATGCCCAGCTCGGCCGGGCTCGGCAGGTTGCGACAGAGCAAGCGCTCGAGCACGGCTTTGCCGCGGAGCACCGGTGCGCTCTCGGCTTCGTGCGCGAAGGTCGCCAGGAAGCTCGCGTGCTGCAGCACGCCCACGCGCCCGAGCTGGCTCAGGCCGACGCGCTGCTCGGAGGTCGGCGCTTCGATGCCGTAGAGCTCGCTGAGCTCGCGGGGCACGTGGCTGTAACCGCCCGCGAAGAGCGCGACGAAGGAGCCTCCGCTTTGGGCGAGCGCGTCGTCGACGACGGCGGCGGTTTCACGCAGCATGGGCTCGCGGAGCGCGGAAAAATCCGGGGAAATGGCCGTGGACTTGGCGAGCGAGCGCAGGCGGTTGAGGCCGAGCCACTCTTCGACGAAGCGCCGGTAGAGTGGGCGCGAGCTGGGCGCGCTGGCGAGGCGCTCGGCGTGCTTCCGTCGCGCGGGGCCGGAGCGCAGCTGGCCTGCTGCTGCTGCTGCGCGTAGCTCAGCGTCGGGTGGGGCGCCGCTCATCAGCCAGGCGAGCTGGCTCGCGAGCTCATCGTCGGTGAGCTGGAGCTTGCCCGGCGTGGGCGGACGGGGTGAAACGTCGCTCGGAGTCGCGCCGAGCGCGGTGTCGTAGAGGAGCTGTGGTGAGCCGAGCAGCGCGCGCACGACGAGCCGGGCGCCGTCGATGAAGCTCCCTTCGTCGGCGCCCGCGTCGAAGAGGGCGCCGAGCGCCTGTAGCTCGGCTTCGCTGGCTGGTCGGCGCAAGCCGCGCTCGGCGAGCCGTGAGACGGTTTCATCGCGGCAGCGCGCGTCGTTCGGCGCGGCGGCTCGCGCGCAGGTCGGGAGCGCGGGGGCGGTGAGGGTGAGCGCTTCGGCGAGGTCGCGCGCGGCAGCGTCGAGCTGCGTGAGCGTGAGCGCGTCGACCGATTGAGCGAGATTTCTCGAAAAATCATGCTGTCGTGCGTCGGGCGGCAGCGCGCCGTCGAGCTCGATTTCAACGCCCGTGAGGGCCCGCGCGGCGGCCGAGAGCTCGGCCGTGCTCAGGCGGCGCACGCTCGGGGCCGCGAGCTGCTGAGCGCGCAGCTCGGGCTCGGCCGAAGGTGAGGGGCCAGCGCTGGAGCAAGCGAGCAGGGTCGCGGCCAGCGCCGCGCTGGCGGCGCGCATCAGCGTTCTCCGCCAGCACCCGCGCTTGCACCACCGGAGGATTCTCCTGCCTGCCCGCCAGCGCCGCCGGCAGATTCGCCGCCCGCGCCGCCCGCGCCGCCCGCGC
>JAEYWK010000006.1 GCA_023431345.1 Pseudomonadota bacterium | reverse complement strand
GCGAGACCCTTCTTCGACTGAACCTTCACGAGCGACGCGGTGAGCGTGGTCTTACCGTGATCGATGTGACCGATCGTACCGACGTTGACGTGGGGCTTGGAGCGAACGAATTTCTCTTTGGCCATTGCTGCTTCTCTTCTCGACTATTGCTGTTTCGAGCCCACCACCAGGATTGAACTGGTGACCTCGTCCTTACCAAGGACGTGCTCTACCAACTGAGCTAGGTGGGCGGCTGTTGCTGCGTTATGTCGGCTGAACCGACGGGGCGCGATCTTGGCCGGGGCCAAGCTTGCGACCCGGGCTGACTGACGCGTCATCCGCGTAGCCAAGGTTTGCGCGCGGAGAGCGCGCAAACCGGAGCGGGAGAAGAGGCTCGAACTCTCGACATTCAGCTTGGAAGGCTGACGCTCTACCAACTGAGCTACTCCCGCGAAACCCGCACGTTTCATGAATCCCGAGCCGGCGTAACCAAAGCCGCCACGGTTTGTTCCCTCAACGGGAGACCGCAACGAGCACGTGAAACACCAGCCGTCTCGATCCGCTCCCAGCCTCACGCTGGGCCTACCCATGTTTTTGGGCTGGGACCCAAAAACCTGAGGGGGGGCCCCGCCGAATTCACTTCGGCGGGGGGGAGCTGCGCTCCCGTGACAGAAAATCGACACCGAGGCCCCGCTTGGCGGGGCCTTGGTGGAGAGTGCTGGATTCGAACCAGCGTAGGCATAAGCCGGCAGGTTTACAGCCTGCTCCCTTTGGCCGCTCGGGCAACTCTCCGAAACTTTCGAAACCTGACGAACGAGCTCGTTCGCTCGTTCACCCTCTGCACGGCTCACGCGAGGCTTAGGCGAGCACCGGAGCGCAGCGTACTTGCGTACGCGAGCACCGGAGCGCAGCCCCAACGAAGCCAAAACCCGAAATCCGCAGGCGCCCTCACCGGACGCCAAAGCGGAAGCCGTAACGATGCTGGAGCTAGCGAGGGGACTTGAACCCCTAACCACCTGCTTACAAAACAGGTGCTCTACCAATTGAGCTACGCCAGCAGAAGGTACCGAGGCTCCGCCAGCGAAGCGCACCGCCGCGCTGATGCCGGGGAGGGCACCTTGCGGGGACACTTGTGAAGAGCCGTGAACCTGCATGAGGGTCTGGCGAAGCGAGGTAGGGGTCAACGTTCCCCCGCGTTGCCGCGGGACCTCTTTCCCCAACCTCCACCCACGAAGACTGGGGCGGTAAAATTGGGGCACCCCACCCTTGCTCCGTCCGACCTGTTCAGTGGTCAGAAGAGATTCGAGGCGGGGACCGAGGAGAACGGCGCTCTGGTAGCGCCGGGTTCCGAGGCTGTCAAGCATAATTCATACCGTATGGCCGTCAAGCCCGCCTACATTGTCACATCGGCCAAAAGGCCAAGGAAATCGACCGGTTAAACACTGAACACCGGGACCGTGGTTAGCGAGTTGCGAACACGCGAGCGGGGTTTCCGGAGTGGCGCAGGCCACGCTGCCGCCGCCCTTCGTCAAAGCCCTCCAGAGCGGGCCGGCGGGCGCCCTCGGTCCCGACCGGTGAGGCCGCTCGGAGAAAACGAGCCGGCGGCGCCCCCCACCGCCCGTCGGCGCTCGCGCTGTTCCAGGCGCTCTTCGCGCAGAGCCCCGACCGAGGTGTCGAGGCCGCGGCCGGCTCGAGCCTGGGCTCAGAACGAGCCGCTGCCTTGCGTCACGTACAGCTGATCGAACCAAATCGTGGCGGTGCTATTGAGCAATTGGCACTGAATGTTGAGGTGGGTGGTGCCTGCGAGCGCCACGCCCGAGCCCGAGGCGGACTGCCAGTTGGCGGTGGAGACGCCGTTGCCCGAGCTCACGCCGACGAAATCCGGACCAGCACCTTGAGTGCAGGTCGAGTTGGTCGAGAACGACATGTAACAGATGGCGCTGTTGGCCTTGTCCTGCTTGTACTTGTAGCCGAGGGTGAAGGACTTCCCAGCCGCGTTGCTCACGCTGACGCATTGCTTCATGGTTGCGGACCCGGGGGTGATTTTGACGGAGCCAGAGCGCGAGCAGTTGTCGGCGTCAGCGCTGTCCCATTTGACGAAGCTGGATTGGTAGGACCAACCATCCAGCGAGAGGTCGAAGCCCGGATTCGTCATGCGGTTGGCGCTGCTCTTTTGGGCGCAGACGCAAGAGTCGGTCGATTGGACGCACGTCTTGTAACCCTGCGCCGTGCAGTGCGCGTCCGTCGTGCACTCCACGCAAACCGTGCCGTTCTTGCAAGCGGGGATCGTGCCGTCGCACGTGCCGCAAGTGTAGGTGCCGCCGCAGCCGTCCGACGCGGTGCCACAGGCCTTACCCGAGCACGCTGTCCCCTTGGGGATGGCGGTGCAGACACATTGATTGCTGACGCAGTTCGGGGTCGCTCCGCCGCAGGTTCCGCACGTGTAAGTGCCGCCGCAGCCGTTCGACACCGAGCCGCAGCTCTTGCCTGAGCAAGCGGTAGCCATCGCGGCCGGAGTGCAGCCGCAAACGTTCGCCGTCCCGCCACCGCCGCACGTCTGCGGCGAGGTGCAGCCGCCGCAAGAGTAGGTGCCCCCGCAACCGTTCGGAACCGTTCCGCACTTACCCGCGCAGGCGGTGCCCATCGCAGTGGGCGTGCAACCGCAGACGTTCGCCGTTCCACCACCGCCGCACGTCTGCGGCGAGGTGCAGCCGCCGCAAGAGTAGGTGCCGCCGCAACCGTTCGAGACGGTCCCGCATTTACCCGAGCAGGCGGTAGCTAGGGGCGTCGGGACGCACTGACACTTGGTTGGCGAGCCCGAGCACGCTTCGTTGTTGGCGCACGCCGTGCAGCGGCTCGTGTCTGCGCAGCCGTTGTTGGCGTCCGCCGTAACGCAGTTCGAGCCGCACTTCTTGGTGCCGGCCCCGCACGTGCCGATCACGCAAGCCGAGTCTTGGCAGACGAGCGTGCCGCTACCGGCAGCAGGGCAGCTGCTAGCGTCGCAGGTGGTTGCGCCGCAGCCATAGGTAGGATCCGAGATGGCCACGCACTTGTTGTCACATTTCTTGTAGTTGGCGGGACACGTGTCGACGACGCACGCCGACCCCTCGCACACGAGAGTCGCGCCCGTACCCTGGCTCGGGCACGCCGACGCATCACAAGTCGTCGCGCCGCAGCCGTAGGCAGGATCCGTGAGCGAGACGCAGCGGTCTTCGCATTGCTTCGTGCCGTCGCCGCAGCTGCCGATCACGCAGCGGCCGGCGTCGCACGCGAGCACCGCGCCCGGCATGTCGGGACACGCCTCGGCGCTACACAGCGTCGGATCGCAGCCGAAAGCAGGGTCGTCGACGTCGACGCACGCGCCGTCGCAGAGCTTCTCCCCTGCCGCACAGCTGGGCATGCCCGCCGTACCACCGGAGAGCGGAACGTCGGAACCGTCGCCCCCTGCTGCGTCGCTGCCCGCACCACCGCCACCACCACCACCAGCCGCACCGTTGCCGCCCCTCCCCGCCGAGGGGAGTATCGCGTTGCTCCCGGCGGACGGCGTGGCCGCTCCGCCGTCACCGTCACCACCGCTGCCATGGGCGTCTTGGAATTGACGCGCGGGCGAGCTGCACGACGCGACGAAGAGGCCCGCCGAACCCAGAGCCAGGAGCACAGAAACAAGAGGCGTCTTATTCATGGCGTTTTCTTCTGATTCGGCGGCCACGCGCACCCGGCCCAGGAGCGATGCCCTGTATCGACCCGAGCCACCCCGCGTCGCCCAGCATGCCCGAGCACCGTCCTCACCAGCCAACCGTCAGTCCACGTGACGTAGCCTTGCAGGGGCATGATCGCAAGCGCAACTTCGAGGGGTTAACTCGTTTGGTGCAAGCCGGCGGGCACTCCCGTGCGGAACGCGGCGCCGTGCGCGCGGCAGCTCGGCGCGGGGGCGCGCCCCTGAGTCGTTCGCTACTTGGACGGGAGGCGGCGCTGCGTTTCCGGCTTCGCCGGTTGCGGTTTCGCCGCGTCTTCCAACTGGGCGAAATAGGCTTCGAAATCTTGCTTCGTGTACGGCAGCTTGGCCAGCGCCGCTTCTTCCTCGGCGATCGCCTCGTCGATGGCCTGGAGACCCTTGCGGGTGCGCTCGACCCACTCCGAGAGCTCGCCGGTACGTTCGGCCATGGCCAGCGTGTGCTCGGCCATGCCCTTGGCCTTGGTGAGCAAGATCGCGTAGCGCGTGCGAACCGCGCCTTCGAAGAGCTGGCGCTTGCGCTCGGTGTCGGCGCTCGCGGGCGGACGCACGGCCATCAAGTCTCGGTGAAGGTGCTGGTAGAGCTCGGTGATGCGGTAGCCGGCCATCGCCGACCAGTGAGCGTCGTAGGCGCGCATGCTGTCGGAGTAGGCGCTCTGCGCGTCGAGCAAGAGCTGACAGCGCTGCTCCAGCACGGCGCCGAAGTTGGGCGGCATGGGCTCGAACACCACGCGCTCGGCGCGGACGCGGCGCGACTCACCGAGCGCGTAGTAGAGCTGCGCGAGATCACGCGGCACGCGCCCGGCCGCGTCGAGCCGCTTGCTGTCGACGATGTCTCGTCCCTTCTCGATGAAGTACGAAGCGCGTTGCTCTTCTCCGCGCTCGAGCAGGGCCAGCGCGTTCGCGCTGAACACCACGATGCGCTCGAAGTCGCTGAGCTCGTCGAGGCGCTTGAGCAATCGCTCGGCGTTGATGCCGCCCGCCGCGAAGCGACCGAGGAACACCTGAAGGCGCGTGGCCCGCACCAGCGCTTCACGCCCGCGCGCGCCGCTCGGCGCGCGCTGGGCGAAGAGCTCGTAGCGAGAGAGCGCAGGCTCGAGCTCGCCCGCGCGGTCGTGCGCGTCTGCGGCGCCCCACAGCGCCTCCTCCCCTTCCGCACCCTCGGGCTCGAGCGCGTACGCTCGCTCGTAGGCGGCGGCGGCCTCCTTCCAGCGCTGCGCGGCGGCCAGCGTGGCGGCGTCGCGCAGCAGGTCGGTGATGCTGGAGGCCCCATCCGGCGTCACGATCGTGCGCGGAACCTCCACGTGGGGCCGATCTGCGCCGGACGCTGGTCCCGAGCGAGAGGTCGTGACGCCACCGCACGCGGTCACGCAACTCAGCACCAGCACACGGAAAATCCAGCCCATTGGAGCGCACGAGCGTAACAGATGGCCTCACCCTCGCCGAGCTTCGACTGCGGAGCCGCGGGAATGTTTCAGCGCGGCGTCGCGTTTGCCTCGCGCCGCGACCCGCGAGTGACGCTTCATGCCCCGCTCACGCGCTGATTTTACGGCGCGACTCGCCCACTCGATCGTTGACGCTCGGAGCAAGTAGCGTAGCCTCCATGGGTGTGCGAAGTGGTGACCTCGTCCGCTTGTTCGAGCCAAGACGCAGCCCACTTCGAGGAGGATCGTAGATGAAGCCAGTGACTCTGGAAGATCTCGAGCGTCGTCACCGTTCCCTCGACAGCGAGGTGAGTCGCCTCGAGCGGCAGGTCTACTTGAGCAGTACGGATCAGCACCAGATCGCGGAGCTAAAGAAAGAGAAGCTCCGCACGCGCGACCTGATCGCCGACCTCCGAAAGAGTTGAGAGACGCCGGAGCGGCGCGGCGCTTCTGGCCGCCCAGCGCGGGCGCCGCTCTTCAAAGCGGGATGCACTGGCGATTGTCGCAGATGTGGTTCTCCGGGCAGTCGGAGTTCGCGTAGCACCTGCCGTCGCTCGGCTTGCTGCTGGGGTCGTCGACCTCTTTGACGTGCTCTTTGAAGGTCGAGCGGCTCTTGTCGAAGCGCTCGGCCCCGCCGTACACGTCTTTGTTCAAGTCTTCGAGCGACTCCTCGAGGCGCTGCTTCCACTCGGGGTTGAGGCCGCCCGCGTGCTCTTGCTCGATGGCCTTGGCGATCGCGAGCCAGTGACGGGAGTCGGCGCGGAAGCCGAGCCGGTAGTCGGTCATGCCGCGCAGGTAGGCGTAGCGAGCCTGCTCGTTGAAGCTCAGCGAATCCGTGTCGGTCTCGAGGACCCGCCAAACCGCCAGCGCGCGCTCGTACTGGTTCTCCTCGTAGAGACGCTGACCGCGATAAAGGTCTTCTCGGTAGGTGGCGCAACCGGCGCAAGCCAAGAGCAGCGCGAAAGCCGCACAGAGTCGGAGCCGCATGATTCCCGGCAGCCTAGCCTTACTTTCCGGCCTTTCCAAGCTGGGGCGACGGGCGCCAAAGACCGGGGCGACGGCCGCCGCGGGGCCGGAGCCTGCGGGCCCGGCGCGGCGCTAGGGACGGCGATACAGCAGCCGATGGATGGGCAAGCCGTCTTTGATGGCGCGGTGCTCGCGCGGGCTGCGCGCTTGGAACGGGTTCTCGTCGATGCGCGGGCCACCGGCGACGGGGACCAAGCCGTCGAAGGCGTTGATGGCGTCTTCGTATTCCTGAGCGCGCTCTTCGACGTCGGTCTGCACGAACAGCTCACCGCCTGGGATCAGCGCCCGCACCACGTTCGGCAAGAGCGAGGGGCTCACGACCAAGCGCTTCTCGTGGCGCTTCTTCCACCACGGGTCGGGGAAATGCACGAACACGCGCGAAAGCGAGCCCGCCGGCAAGCGCGGCAAAGCCGTACGCGCGTCCTCCGCGAAGACTCGGCCACGCTGACCGAGGCCGGCCGCTTTCAGCTTGTTGTCGACGATCGTCGCCCACTTACGGCGAATCTCGAAGCCCAGCAGGCAGAGCTCGGGCACCGCCGCGAGCCGCTCGAACAGGAAGCCGCCGCGCCCCGGGCCAATCTCGAGCTCGATCGGAAAACCGGGCCGCACGATGGCGCCCAGATCGATAGGGTCGGCTTCGGGAAGGCGCGGCGCGTCCGCGTACGGGTTCGGCTTCGTGTTAGAGGCGGGGGGCATGACGTTGGGCTCGGTCACGACGGGCGCAGCCCTAGCACAGCCGCCAGCGGTCGCGACCCGCGCTGACCGCGCATGCTTCGCCGTCTACGCCCTGATCACGCTGTGCCTGGCTTTTTGGGCCGCGACCGAGGTCCGGGAGGCCACCTTCGGGAAATGGGGCGCCCCGCTCGACGATAGCTACATCCATTTCCAGTTCGCCCGCGGCCTGTCGCGCTTTCAGCCTCTCACCTATTCGCCCGGCGAGCCCGCGGTGCCTGGCGCCACGAGCCTGCTCTGGCCCGCCCTACTTTCGCCCGCCTGCTGGTTGGGCGCTTCTGCGCAAGGCCTGATCGGGCTCACGTGGCTGCTCGGCTTCGGCGCGTTGTTCGGACAGGCGGCGGAGGTTTACCTCGCGAGCCGGCGCTTCTTGGCCTGGCCCTTCGCGTTCGCGGGCGGCCTGCTGGTGCTGTCGTTCACGGCGAACACTTGGTTCGCGGCGAGCGCGATGGAGGTCGTGCCGCTCGGCTACCTGCTGCTGCGCGCGGCGCGGCGCGCGGCCGAGTACGCGGAAGGCGCGCGCAGCGTGGGACGTCGAAGGGAGCTCTTGCTCTTGGCGTACGCGGCGTCGCTGCTGCGACCCGAGGGCGCGCTGGCGGCGCTGTGCGCCGCGTTTGCGCTGGGCATTGCCGGTAAGCGTGGGCGCGCATGGGCGCTGCTCTCGCTGGGCGCGCCGCTCGTGGCGCCAGCCGTGAATTGGCTGCTGACGGGGCACGCCGCCCAGACCACCTCCGCGGCCAAGTGGCTGCCGATGAACCCGTATTACGAGGGGAGGCTGCTGGAGGCGGTGCTCGGCAACGTGCAGCTGCTGTTCGGCACCTTGCTCGACGGCCGCGAGTGGTCGTGGACGTTCATACCCGAGGGTTATCGCGTCGTGGGGGCGCTGTGCCTGCCCGCGCTGTGGCTCAGCGCGGAGCGGCGAGGCGCGCGCTTTCACGCGGCGCTGCTGTGCTTGGTCGGGCTCGGCATCTTCGCGCCCGCGACCTACGAGACGTTCTTGGTGAACCGGCTGCGCTACCTGTGGCCGTTCTCGGCGCCGTGGCTGCTCGGCCTCGCGGCCATGGGAGAGCTGCTGGTCTGGCCGCTGCTGAGGCTGGACCGACGCGCGCTCTGGCTCGGTCTCGCGGGGCCGGGGCTGGCCGGCTACGGCTTCGCCAAGCTCGCGCCTCACTCGATGGCGGATCTGGCGCAGAGCGCGGCGGCCATCACCGCGCAGCAGGTGGAGCTCGGGCGCTGGGCCGCCGAGGCGCTGCCGCCGGACGCGCGCATCGGCGTCAACGACGCGGGCGCCATCACCTTCTTCTCGGGCCGCACGACGCATGATCTGGTCGGGCTCACGACGCAGGGTGAGGCCGAGCATTGGCTGGCCGGAGTCGGCTCGCGCTTCGAGCACTACGAGCGGCTGCCGAAAGCGCAGCGACCCACGCACTTCATCGTGTACCCAGACTGGTTCGGCTTGAACGAGCTGCTCGGCGATTGGCTCACGCAGCGCCGCGTCGACGGCGCCACGATCCTGGGCGGTCCGCTGATGGTCGCGCACGTGGCGCGCTACGACTTGCTCGGCAGCGGGGCGAGACCCCTCAGCCCCGTGGCGGGCTCGCTGCGCGACGAGCTCGACGTCGCCGATCTCGAGAGCGAGGCCGCGCACGACTACGTCGTCGGTCCGAGCAGCGCCCAGCTGAACTTCCTCCACGCCGACGGCGCCCACGCCGACGGCGGCCGCGCCGGGCGCAGCTACGACACCTTCACCCTCGACTTGCACGCAGGCGGCGCGCTGCTCGTGCGCGTCGGGACGAGCAGCCCCGCCAGCTTGAGCGTCCACTGGGGCGGGAGGGAGCCGCTGCGGCGCGCGCTGTCGGCGGGGCCGTTCCAGGAGATCGCGGTCGAGGTGCCGGAGGGCCTCTCGGGCAAGCAGCGCGTCGAGCTCCGCGCGAGTCCGCCGATCGCGGTGTTTCACTACTGGTCATACTCGCCGCCCTGAGCGGGAGCCTCAGCCGCGAACCGCGTGCTATACGCGGCTGATGCGCCGCCGCACCCTGGGCAACACCGGCCTCGAGTTACCCGAGCTGTGTCTCGGCACCTGGGGCCTCTCCGGCGATGGCTATGGCCAGGTCGACGAGGCCGATCAGGACGCCGTGATCGAGCGCGCGCTCGCCCTCGGCATCAACGCCTTCGACACCGCCGATTCGTACGGCAAGGGCGAGATGGAGAGCCGGCTCGGGCGACTGCTCGAGAAGCATCCCGACGCGGTCGTCATCACGAAGGTGGGAACGGACCGCGAGAGCTCACCGCCGACCAAGCGCTTCGACGAAGCCTACCTGAAAGAAGCCGTCGCGAAGTCGAGGGAGAGGCTGAAACGGCCCATCGACGTGCTGCTGCTGCACAACCCGTCGTGCGTGGCGCTCGGCAAGCCGCAGCTGGTGCCGACGCTCGAACGGTTCGTGAGCGACGGCGTGATCAAGACGTGGGGCGTGAGCGCGGGCGACGTCGACGTGGGGCGGCTCGCGATCGATCGAGGCGCGCGCGTGCTCGAGATCGCCTTCAACGCCTTTCACCTGCGTGACCTGGCCGGCGTCGTCGCGCAAGCCAAGGAGCTGCAGGTGGGCTTGATCGCCCGCTCGGTGCTGGCGCACGGCCTTTTGTGCGGGCACTGGCCGAACACCAAGACCTTCCCCACCGGTGATCACCGGCGCGATCGCTGGACGAACGACGACTTCAAGAAGCGCATCTCGCAGCTGTCGGCGCTCCGCCCGTGCGTGGTCGGAGAGGTGACGAGCCTGCGGGCGGCCGCGCTCCGCTACGCGCTGTCGGAGCCGGCGCTGAGCGCGATCGTGATCGGTCCGCGCAGCACGCTGCAGCTCGATCAGCTGGTGCGCGACGCCGGCAAGGCACCGCCGTACTTGACCGACGACGCGAGGAGCGCGCTCGGTTACCGGCTGTCGAACGTGGGAATCGTATCGTGAACGCCGAGCTCGCGGAGATGGCGCGCATCGCTCGCGCAGCCGCGCTCGAGGTGATGCAAGTGTACGCGCGCCCGTTCGAGGTCGACTTCAAGGCCCCGCAGGATCCGGTGACGGAGGCCGATCGCCGCGCCAACACCCTGATCTGCGAGCAGCTGTCGCGATCGTTTCCCGGCGTGCCGATCGTGGCCGAGGAGAGCGATCCGGAGACGTTCGCGGACTTTCGCTCGGCGGACCGCGTATTCTTCGTCGACCCCGTCGACGGCACGCGCGAGTTCGTGGACCGCAACGGCGAGTTCGCGGTGATGATCGGTTTGCTCGAGGGCAGCCGCGCCATCGCTTCGGTGATCGACGCCCCCGCCCGCGGCGACATCTTCACGGCCTGGGTCGGACGAGGCGCAGAGCGCGAGCGGCAGGGCAAGCGTGAGCCGGTGCGCGTCAGCCAAATCGCCGACATTCGCGCGGGGCGCTTGGTCGGCTCGCGCTCGCACCGCAGCCCGAAGCTCGAGAGCGCGCTCGCCAAGCTGGCGCCGCGGGAGGTGCTGGTCATGGGCAGCGCCGGGCTGAAGGGGACGCTCGTAGCCTGCGGCGAGGTCGAAGCCTACGTGGCGCCCGGCTACGCCGGACAGCGCTGGGATGCGTGTGCCGTAGGCGCGCTCGTCGCCGCCGCCGGCGGCATCTTGACCGACACCCACGGCGAGCCCATCGACTACCGCGCGCCCTCGCTCCGCAACGACCGGGGCCTGATCGCCAGCAACGGGCACGTCCACGAGCGGCTCGTTCGAAGCTTCCTCGAGGTGATGGCCGGCGCGTGACAGCGGGGAGCGGGCCCAGAATTTCAACAGGAAGGGCAGAAGGGTAGAAGCTCGAGAGGGGCGGGCGCCCAGCTGAGATGACGATGGATTAGGCTTGCGGGGTGCGCACGGCTGCTGGCTCTTTGCGACCGTTGCCGGAGGCGGCGGACATCGTCGTCGTCGGGGCCGGCATCATGGGGCTCGCGACGGCGTATCACTTGGCCAAAGACTACGGCCAGCGCCGCGTGCTGGTGCTCGACGAGGGGTATTTGTGTGGCGGAGCGAGCGGGCGCAACGGCGGCGGGGTGCGCGCGCAGTGGTCGAGCGAAGCCAACGTGCGGCTGATGCAAGAGAGCCTCGAGCGCTGCAAGGAGTTTGCGCACGAGCACCGCATCAACACCTGGTTTCGCCAGGGCGGCTATTTGTTCTTGGCGCGCGACGAGCAGCGCGCCGCCGAGCTCGCGACGAGCGTGAAGCTGCAGCGGTCGCTAGGCTTGAAGACGGAGCTGATCGACGCCGCGCGCGCGCGCCGCATCGTGCCTCAGCTCGAGCCGCGCGGGGTTCTCGCCGCGAGCTACAACGCCGACGACGCGGTGGTGTTCCCCTGGCCTTTCGTGTGGGGCTACGCGGAGGGAGCCCGCGCGCTCGGCGTCGACATCCACACGTTCTGCCGGGTCAGCGCGGTGGAGCTCGCGGGGGGCAAGGTCGCGGGGGTCGTGACCTCGCGCGGCAGGGTGAAGGCACCCATCGTCGTGAACGCCTGCGGCGCGCTGAGCCCCGAGCTTTCGGCGAGCATCGGCGTCGACCTACCGACGAAGCCGCATCGTCACGAGATTTGCGCGAGCGAGCCGCTCAAGCCGTTCTTGGGACCGCTCGTCGCGGAGCTAGGTTCAGGCTTGTACTTCTCGCAGTCGACGCGCGGCGAGATCGTCGGCGGCATCGGCGACGCGAAGACCCCCGACGGCACGAGTCAGGCGTCGTCGGTGCGCTTCCTGGCGCTGTACGCGCGCGCGCTGATGAAAGCGTGCCCGAGCCTCGCGTCATTGAAGATCCAGCGCCAGTGGGCCGGCTTATATGACCTTTCACCCGACCACGCGCCGATCGTGGGGCCAGTGGACGAGGCGCCCGGCTTCTTCCTGGCGAGCGGCTTCATGGGTCACGGCTTCATGATGGCGCCGGCCGTCGGTCTGCGACTCGCGCGCGCCATCGTCACGGGCGAGACGCCCGAGCCGTTGGGTGCCTGGGCGCATCGACGTTTCAAGCTGGGCACCGCGGTTTCGGAGGCGATGATCATCGGCTGACGTCCAGGTCGGCGCAGCGCGACTCATTGACGCATCGCGTTACTTACGCGGCCCTACAGTGTGGCTGTTCCAGCCTTCGTTGACATCTCGAAGGTTGCCGGCGTACCGTCCCACGCACGACAACCCGGGGATTTTGCGCCGCTTTCTGACGCGCGGCCTCGGTTTGCCAGGGTCTTTGCTGTCCATCCGCCTATCCGTCTCGGGAGGAATTTCCATGCTGCGCTCCTCGCGTACCGTCGTGTCGCTCCTTGGCTCGCTTCTCATGAGCACCGCCGCCACCACCACGGCCGGCACCATCGTTCTCTCCTCCGCCCTCGTCGGCTGCCAAGACGAGAGTCAACCCGAGTACTGGACGGGGAAGCTGAACGACACCGCCTGGAAGGCGCGCGCCGTCAAGCGCCTCGAGCAGTTCTTCGAGGACGCCGTCACCAAGAACGGCAACGACATCAAGGCGCAGGGCGTTCAAGACTTGATCAACAAGACGGTCGAGCCCCTGACCAAGACCTACGTGTCCGACTACGACACGCTCGACTCGAAGACGCGCGTCTCGCTGATCAAGCTGCTCGCTTCTTACCGTGACAAGCGCACGGAGCCGGCGCTCAAGAAGGCGTTCGAGGAGTTCGCGAAGCGCCCCGCGACCGCGAAAGACGAGAGCGACGTGAAGTGGGCCGCCAAGGCGACCGGCGACATGAAGCTGGAGTCGCTGGCAGTGCCGTTCGTGGAGGCCTTCACCAAGCTGCGCGCCAGCACGATGCTCGGCGGCGTGACCTACAAGGACTTCAGCCAGTCCATGCTCGACATGCCGAGCAAGGCGTGGGTGGGTCCGCTGATCGCGCGGCTCGACGCCGAAATCGTCCCCCCCGGCAAGGACAAGAGCGCGATCGATCCCTTCCGCGATCAGCAGTTCTGGCAGGCGACGGCGGCGCAGCTGCTCGGCATCATCGGTGATCCGCAGGCGGTGGAGCCGCTGATGAAGGTCATGCTCGATCCGAACAAGGCCGACATTCAGCCCACGGCGCTGCTGGCGCTCGTCAAGCTCGGCAAGCCCACGGTCGACGCGGCCAGCAAGCTCATCGCAGGCAAAGACGACAAGCTCGTGGGCTTCGCGATGCGCCGCATCAAAGAGATCACCGGCAAGGACGCGCAAGGCACGCCGTACGTGGCCACGGCTGCGCTCGTGCTCGGCACGACGGGTCGCGCCGACGCGACGGCGCCGCTCGTCGCCGCGCTCGGCGTCGAGAAAGACAACGCCACCAAAGCCGTGATCGCGCGGGAGCTCACCAAGGTGCCGGCGACAGCGGAGTCGAAGGCGGCGTTCAAGACCGCGTTCGAGTCGTTGTCGCTCGACGCCGAGATCCCGCCCGGCGGCGGGGCGCTCGAGGCGCTGACCGAAGCCTCGGGTCAGTTCTACGATCCGTCGATGGTCGAGTGGCTGCTCGATCGCGCCGCGAAGACCAAGGGCAGCGCCGAAGATCTGAAGATGTTCCAGGCGCGCGTCACGCAGACGGCGCTCAAGCTCGCCAAGCCCGATCAGCTGGCGACGGTGAAGGCCGCCGTCGATCGCTACGGCAGCGAAGACATCGAAAAGAAGCTGTACAAGCTGGTCGAAGCCCAGCTCAAGGCGTGCGGCGATCGCGCCGCCTGTTACGTCGCCAACATTCAGAAGGGCGAGAACCAAGAGCAAGCCAACCAGTTCGCGGGCGTGAAGGCCGGCTACATGGTGGCTATCTTGGGCAGCGACGCCGAACGTGACGAGCTGGTGAAGGCGATCGACGGTATCAGCAACGCCGCGCTGCGCTTCGTGGCGGCGCAGGCCATCGACCACCTGACGCCGAAGGGCGACAAGGGCGTCAGTGAGAAGCTGAACGCCATCATCACCAAGAACGCCAAGTCCCCCGATCGCGACAAGGCGGCGGGTGACGCGCCGCTCAAGCAGGTGATGTACCGCATCGACGCTCGCGGTAACTGAGCGCCGTCGCGAGCTCGGCGAAGATCCACGGCGAAGATCACGATGTCGCGCGTCCGTGTCGAGATCTTGAACGGCGACGAAGCCGGTCGGATCTTCGAGTCGGACGCCGACGTCGTGCGTATCGGTCGCGCCCCGGAGTGTGATTTACGTCTCTCCGGGGCGCAGCTGTCTGGGCACCCGGTGCGCGTCGACGCGTCGCGCGACGGCTTCGTGATCGAGGACGAAGGCACGGCGCGTGGCAGCGCGCTCGTGCGCGGCGACGCGCACCTCGAGCTCGGCGTCGGTCAGGGGCCGCAGCCGCTTCAGTCCGGCGACGTGCTGGAGCTGGATGGCGACGGCGACGAGCCGCTACGGCTTCGCATCACGCTCGGCGACGAAGCGGCGGCGCCCGAAGTGGTGGCGACGCGCTGCTTGCAGGAGCTGAGCGCGGCGCCGCAGACGCTGGAGCCGGCGATCTGGAGCGCCGTTTTGGCGGCCTTGGGCGCGGCGGAGTCGCTGGAGGCGGTGACGGCGGCCGTGGCCGAGGCGGCGCTCGGGCTCGCCCCGCGCGCGACTCACGCGACCGTCGCGCTGCTCGACGATGCTCAGCCGAGAGAGGGGGCGCTGGTCCCGATGGTCACGCGCGTGCGCGGCCCCGACGGCGCGCCGGTGGCTCCGACAGGGCCGGTAGCGCTGACTCGCAGCGTGGCGCGCCGGGTCGTGGAGGGGCGCGCGGCGGTGCTGGCGGCGGACGCGCCCCGCGAGGCGCTCGGCTCCGAGTCGCTGCTCGGCGCGAACATCCGCAGCACCATCGGTGTGCCGCTGTGGAAGGGCGACGACATCCTGGGGGTGCTCCAGATCGACAACCGCGACGCGCCGGCGATGTTCGATCGCCGCGACGTGGAAGCGCTGGGGGTGCTCGCGCGCGGCGCGTCACTGGCGGTCGCGAACGCGCGCTTGATCCACCGGCTCAGCCTGGCCGAGGAGCAGCTGCGCAAGGAGAACCAGTTCTTGCGCGGTCGCGAGCGGTCGCGCGCGGGAGGCCTGTCCATCATCGGGCAGAGCCGGCGCATCGCGCAGGTGCTGGAGCAGCTGAGCAAGGTCGTCGACACCCGCGTCACGGTGCTGATCGAGGGTGAAACGGGCGTCGGCAAGGAGCTGTTCGCCTCCGCGATTCACCATCGCTCGAGCCGGCGTGACAAGCTGTTCGTGGCCCAGAACTGCGCGGCCTTCCCCGAGAATTTGCTGGAGAGCGAGCTGTTCGGGCACAAGCGCGGCGCCTTCACGGGCGCGAGCGACGACAAGAAGGGTTTGTTCGAGGTCGCCGACGGCGGCACGTTGTTCTTGGACGAGGTCGGGGAGATGCCGCTCAGCTTGCAGGCCAAGCTGCTGCGCGTCTTGCAAGACGGCGAAATCCGCCCCATCGGCGCGAGCGCGGCGCGGCGCGTGAACGTGCGCATCGTGGCGGCGACGAACCGCACGCTGGAGAAGGAGGTCGCCGAGGGCCGCTTCCGCGAAGACCTGTACTATCGCTTGAAGGTCTTTCCGCTGCGCGTGCCGCCGCTGCGTGAGCGCCGTGAAGACGTGCCGCTGCTGGCCGCGCATTTCGTCGAGCGCTACGCGCGCGAGCTCGGGCGCGCGATCACGGGCTTCACGCCGCCCGCGCTGGAGCTGCTTTCGGCCTACGCCTGGCCCGGCAACGTGCGCGAGCTCGAAAATGAAGTGCAGCGCGCGATGATCCACGCCGATGACGAGCCCTTGATCACGCCGGAGCTGCTGAGCCCGCGGCTGCGCAAGCACGAGCCCGGCGCGTCGCTCCCGCCGCCCGCCGCCGGCCCGCCCGACGCGAGCGACGACGCTGAAGGCGGCACGCTGCGCGAGATGATGGACCGCGTCGAGATCCGCATCCTCCAGCGAGCCCTCGCCGCCCACGGCAACAACAAGACCGCCACCGCCAAAGCCCTCGGCATCACCCGCGAAGGCCTGCACAAAAAGCTCAAATCCCTCGGCATTTGACGACCTCGAGCGGGTCAACAGCAAGGGGGGAAGCTTGGAAGGTCGCAGGTCGCCGGCTGGTGAGCTAGCGACCCGCCCCCTCGAACCCCCTCGAAAAGTTTGCCGCGACCGCGGCAAACTTTTGCGCTTCCCCCCTCCCACCCTTCCTGTTCATCCCTCTCGCGAGCCGCTACGGCTACTGAATACCGTACTCGCGAAGGCGCCGGTAGAAAGTGCGGCGAGGAATACCGGAGAGCTCGGCCGCTTTGACCCGGTTCCAGTTGCAGGAGCGCAGCGCTTCGATGATGCGCTCGCGCTCGTCGCGGCGGTGCTGGCTCGTCGTGCCCTTCTTGGGCGCCCGCAGCACGCTCGGCGAGCGCCCCTCGCTCGGACGGAAGCCGTCGGGGATCTCGAAGTCTTCCGCCGACAGCTCTTGCTCGTCGCTCATCACCCACGCGTTCAAGAGCACGTGCTCGAGCTGGCGCACGTTGCCGGGCCAGCCGTAGCTCTGCAGGCGCCGCAGCGCCTCGCGTGACACGCTCTTCTTCTCGCGCTTGTAGCGAGCAGCGAAGATCCCCAAGAAGTGGTCGACGAGCTGCGGCACGTCTTCGCCGCGCTCGCGCAGCGCGGGCAGATGAATCTCGACGACGTGAATGCGATAGTACAAATCCTCGCGGAATTTGCCCTCCTCGACCATGCGCTCGAGGTCACGATTCGTGGCGAACAAGATGCGCACGTTCACCGGCTCTTCGGTGGTGCCGCCGACCGGGCGCACCCGCTTCTCTTGCAGCACGCGTAGCAGGCCCGCCTGCATCTTGACCGGCATCTCACCGATCTCGTCGAGCAAGATGCTGCCGCCCTCGGCCTCGCGGATCAGACCTTTGCGGTCGCGGTCGGCGCCCGTGAACGCGCCCCGCACCTGACCGAACAGCTCGCTCTCGAGCAGGTTCTCGGGGATGGCGCCGCAGTTGACGCCGAGCATCTTGGCCTTGCTGCGCGCGCTGGCGTCGTGGATGGCGCGCGCGACGACCTCTTTGCCAGTGCCGCTCTCTCCCGTAATCAGCACCGGCACGTCGGTGTCTTTCACGCGATCGACCAGCGCGTACACCTTGCGCATTGCCCCGCTGGTACCGACGAGCCCCTGGTAGCCGAAGTGGCCGTACAAAGTCTCACGCGCGTCGCGCAGCTTTTGGCGGGTGCGCTTCAGCTGCTCGGTGCGGCCGTCGAGCAGCTCGCGCAAGCGCTGCTGCGCCTCCGCCAGCTCCGCGTTCGCCTCCGCCAGCTCGTCGGCGCGCTGCTGATTTTCCCGCACCAGGCGCGCATTCTCGAGCGCGATGGCGGCCTGATCCGCGAACGCCCGCAGCGTCGGCAGCTCGCGCTCGAAGTGCCGCCCGGGGCGCATGCGCGTCTCCAAATAGAGGGCGCCGATGGCGTTACCCGCCGGAGACAAAATCGGCACGCACGCCACCGCTTCGAGCAGCAGCTGGTGCACCGAGGCGAAAGACTTGAGCCGGGCGTCACCGCGCGCGTCGAGCGTCACCACCGGCTCGCGCGTCTCGATCACGCCCTCGGCGATGGACCGCGAGAACTCCGCGCGCAGCGGATCGCCGGCGCTGCTGCGCGCCGCGTGGACCGTGAGCTTGCCGCTCGGCTCTTCGAGCAGCACGAAGCCCCGCTCCGCCCGCAGCAGCTCCACGGCGTGGCCGATGATCTTGGCCGTCAAGCGCTCGAGGTCCAGCTCGCCCGCCAGGTCACTGTTGACCTCGAGGATACGCGACAGTCGCTGCTCGAGCGGCGTGAGCCCGCCCAGCTGCGACATCGAAGAGGTCGCGCTGGAGGCGCGACGCGCCGCGTTCATGGTGGGGCCGGGGGCGGGCAGCGCGCTGAGCGGGGCGAACGGTAAGAACTCGGTCGCGGCGCTGCCGACCGCGCCCGCTACGCTCGAGCGCAGCGACTTACGGCGCGGGTCGTTCCAGTAGACCTCGCGTAGATCGCGCGGCAACCGGGCGCCGATTTCTTCGAGGACCGCCAGCGCCTCTTCACGATCCCGCCGCGCCAAGAGCGTCTGCCCGCCGCGCTCTTCGAGCGCCGCGCGGGCCTCCAGCGAGCGCCACAGCCACTCGCGCTGCTGCGCGCTGCGGGCGGCTTCGAGCGAGGCATCGAGCTTCTCCTTCGCGCCGAGCTCGTCGCCGAGCAGCCCCGCGACGCGGCCCTGCGCGAGCAAGAGCAGCGGCCGGTGCGCGGGCGCTCCCGTCAGCAGCTCCTCGGCTCGCTCGAGCTCGCGGCGCAGCTTGGCCGTGTCGGGGTGCGGCACGCGCGTACCGACGAGGACGGCCTCCAGCGTCGCCTCCGCGGCGTCGAGCTTGCGGCCGAGCTGCTCGTAGGCTTCCGCGCATGCCAGGAAGCGCGCCGCCGCTTCGGGGTGCTGCCCTTGCCGCGCCAGCAAATCCGCCTCGAGGCCGAGCAGCTGCGCGACCATCATGCTGGGGAGCTGGGCGGCTTGCTCGCGCAGGGCCGCGAGGCTGGTTTGCGCGCGCGACAGGCGCCCCACGTACAAGTCGGTGTTGGCGAGGTTGAGCAGCGCTTGGCGAGCCGTCGCGCGGCGGCCGCTGCGGCGGCCCATGTCGACGGCGGCTTCGAACAGCTCGATCGCGCCCGCGATGTCACCGCGCACCTTGAGCAGCCCCGCCAGGCTCGTCTGCACGGTGGCGAGCGTGCCCGCGTCGCCCGAGCGCTCTGCGACGCTGATCGCCGAGCGGTAGACGTCGCGCGCTTCGTCGAGGCGGTCCGCGCGTTGCAGCACGAAGCCGAGCGACGCCAGGGCCAAGCCCTCGATGCGCGTCTGCTTCTTGGCCTGCGCGCGCGCGACGGCGCGCAGCAGCTCCTCGCGCGCTTGATCGTGGTTACCCGAGAGCGACTGCGCCAGGCCGTGATACGTCAGGGCCTCGTTGCCGACCGCGTCGTCTTCGGCCGCCAGCGGCGAGAGCTCCGCCAGCGCCTCGGCGCACGCGCCCAGGCCGAGCCGCGCGCGCGCCCGGATCAGCATCACGCTCGGGCGCTCTTCGGGCGAGAGCTGCGCGCGCGCGACGAGGCGATCGAGCCGCTCGAAAGCGCTGCGCTCCTCTCCCACCCCGAGCTCGAGCCGCGCCTTGGCGACCGCGAGCGGCGCCGACAGCTCCAGCTCCCGCTCCGGCACCACCGACAGCGCCGCCGCGGCGTCGTTGAAGCGCCCGCGCTCGAGGTAGTACAGCGCGCGCTCGAGCGGACGTTCCGGCACGGAGGCTTCACTCGGCGGCGCCGCGCCCACGACTCGCTCGAAGTCGGTCGCGGACGCGATCGGCTCCGACGCCGCCGCCTTCGCGAGCCGCCGCAGCGCGCCGGGCCGGCCGTCAGCCAACTGCACGAGCCGCTTCTGCAGGCTCGCCGTCAGCGAAGGCACGACGCGGCGCACCAGCTCCAAGCACACCGGCTCACTGAGCGGCGGGATCGCGAACACCTTCGCCGCCGCGAAGCGCGCGCCGCCCACGGCGATCAAGCGCGCGCCCGACGCTCGCGCCGCATCGACGGCCGCGAACCCGGCGTCGTCGAGCCCGTCGGCGTCGTCGATGAGCACGCTCACGCCGCCCGCGCTGCCGTGAGCCGAGAGCTCGCCTTGCACCGTGGCGGTGCTGGTCGGGTCGTCGATCCACGCCACCGAGCGGCCGAGCACCCCGAGCCACCACGCCAGACGGCGGATCAGCGCGCTACGCCCCGAGCCGGGCGGACCTTCCAGGCGCAGCACCTCGCCCGCCGAGAGCGCTTGCGCGGCGTCGAGCAGTTGATTCGAGACGCCATCGATGCCCGAGATCGGCCACAGCACGTCGGAGGCGTCGTTCTCGGGACCGGCGAGGCCGAGCTCACGCCGCACGTCGCTAGCGAGCTCGTCGACGGACGGATAGCGCTCTTCCGGCGCGCGCGACATGGCGGAGTCGGCCACCACCGACAAGCGAGTCATCGCCCCTTCATCGAGGCGGTGCCCGGCGCTCTCCAGAATTTCTGCCAAGATCACGCCGAGCGCGAACACCTCCGCTCGCACCGTGATCGGCTTGCCTTCGAACAGCTCGGGCGCGGCGTAGCGAGGCGTGAGCCCCTCGGCGAGCGCGCCGCCTTCGCGCCACGGCGCGGCCAACCCCAAGTCGACGAATACGACGCTGCCCGCCGGCTCGACGATGATGTTCGCGGGCTTCACGTCCCCGTGCAGCAGACCCGCGCGGTGCAGCACCGTCAGTTGGTCGGCGGCGCGGGCCAGGATTTCCAGCGCCGCGCGCGGTTCGGCGCCGCGCGCGAGCACCGCCTCGAGGCTCTCGCCTTCGACGACCTCGCGCACCAAAAAGGGCCGACCCGAGCTCGGCAAACGGCCGAAGCGGATCACCCGCGGCACCCCGAGCCCCTCGAGGCCGCTGAGCGCCACCGCTTCGCGCACGAGCGCAGCCATCTCGCGCTCGCTCGCCTCGTCCGCGAGCACCTTCAAGGCGTAGCTGCGCCCCGTAGCACGGTCACGCACCGCCCAGACTTCGCCTCCGCCGCCACGCCCGAGCCGCCGGATTGGCTCGTAGCGCTGCGGGAGGTCTAGCTCGCTCGATTCAGACAAGACGCCCGTGCCCCCGGTGGCCACTCACAAGCCGTAGTCGGCGCCGATGCCTACGAAGAAGCCGCTCGTGCCGAAGCCCGCGTCCAGGCGCGCGGCGAAGTTTCGGTGCGGCTTGTAGCGCAGCCCCGTCTGCAGCACGAACCAAGGGAACAAGATCGGCTTCGACCCGCCGTCGGTCCAGCTCTTCTCTTTGTAGTCGCCGTAGTGGTCGTTACTGTCGTCGCAGTAGGGGTTCGAGCCCTTGGCGGTGCAGCGAACGTAGCCCTCGCCCGTGTTGTCGTCGAAGGCGCCGGTCCCAGGCTGGGCCTGCACGCGGGAAAGGTCACCGAAGATGATGCCGAAGCCGCCGCCGAGACCGTAGTTGAGCGCAAACTCGGGCGTGAAGTCCTGACTCCAGAGAAAGTCTGCGGTGAGGTAGATCGACTTGAGGTCGCTGCTCACGAGCTCCCAGGCATGAACACCGTCGTCCTTCGCTCTGAAGGGCGTGTCGTCCATGCCGTAGCCCGCGTACCAGATCGAGAGGTTGTACTCGAAGGCGTTCTTGCGAATGGCGAGCTCGGGACCGAAGCCGTGGACGACCAGGGTTTGGCCGCCGTCGCCAAACAGGTTCATCATGAACTTGGGGAGGATGATCGCGCGGTAGCGTGCGCCCACGAACAGGTACGTCTTGCCCGGTAGCTCCACCGGCGAGCTGCCCTGCTCGGCGTCGGCGATCAGCGCTGAGTCCTTGTCGGGAGCCGTGGCGGCGTCGTCGGCGTTCGGCTCGTCGGCGCCGGGCGCGGCGGCGACGTCGCTCGACGCTTCGGCAGCGCTCACGGAGTCGGCCGGGGCTGGGTCGCCCTCGGCGGCCCACACGCCTTGAGACCAAACACTCAGTCCGAGCACCAGCGATGAACCGATAACCTTACGCATCTCAGTCCTCCTCAAAGGCAGTCAAGTCGTTACGACGAGGGGTAGGCAGGTACGCCCCAACCGCCCACGTCAAGCGCCCGCATAGTGCCACCGAAGTGTGCCAACTGGCAATTCCCCTTTGATTTCCCTGACCAAGCCGCGGCAGAAGTGTGTCAGCGGCTCGGCACGCTTTGGCAAGCCAGTGCGGCCGAGGTAGGCGCAGCTGCTACGAACGTTGCGAGCGCAGGCTAGATGACGCGAGCCGACGCCCCGATGACGGTGTACCGTTATGAATAAATGTGCAGCTCTAGCGTCCGTTCGTGGCTCAACGCGAGGTTACCCCTCGCGGCGGCGCTGCTGCTGGCGAGCGGGTGCGGCGGGCACTACATCACGCGGGCCGCGGATCTGTACGACGACGGACGCTACGTCGACGCGGCCGAGGTCTTCGAGCAAACGGAGCTGCGGCTGGCAGACTCGTCGGCCCGTGAGCGGGCGCGCTTTGGTCTGTACCGAGGCGCCAACTACCTGAAGCTGGGTGACGCGCTGCACGCCGCGCAGTGGCTCGGCTACTCGCGCACCATCCTCAACGCGGACCCGAGCGCCCTCGACGACGAGGAGCGCGCGCTGCTCGAAGGGTCGTTGAAGACACTGGCCAAGGTCAAGCCGGCCGAACGTTCGCCATCGAGCTCCGAGGTCGCGGCCGTCCCGATGGCGAGCGACGCTTCGCAGACGCCGTAAGACGCTCGTCAGAAGCACGCGGCGCCGCCGCTCGCGTATCGCCCAGAGCCTCCCCTCGGCGTCGCTGCGGGTCAGCCGAGCAGGTTGAGGGCCTGAGTGATGAGCAGCGCGTTGATGAAGTCGATCAGGAACGCGCCGACGATGCCCACGGCGAAGAACGCTTGCGGAGCAGGACCCGTCTTGCGCGTGATCTCGTTCATACAGGCCATCGCGTTGGCGGTGGTGCCGAGCATGAAGCCGCAGTAGCCGCCCGCCATCACGGCCGACGTGTAGCTGCGACCCATGAGCCAGAAGAGCACCGTCCAGGACAGCCCGATGGTGAGCACCACCTGCCCGATCAAGATCACCAGCACCGGCACCGCCAACGACGCGAGGTGCCACAGCTCGAGCGTGAGCAGCGCCATCACGATGAAGAGCTCGAGCGCTACCTCGCCGATGCCCTCCATCTTGTCTTGACCAATGCCGGCGAACTGCAGCCAATCATCGAGGTTGCGGATGACGCCCGCGACCAGCATCGCTCCGATGTAGGCAGGCAGCGTGAGACCCCAAGACTTGAAGGCCAGGCTGACGAGCGAGC
Source organism: Pseudomonadota bacterium (assembly GCA_023431345.1). Classification (GTDB taxonomy): domain Bacteria; phylum Myxococcota_A; class Polyangia; order Polyangiales; family Polyangiaceae; genus PMG-095. The sequence continues at coordinate 10,261 of JAEYWK010000006.1, read as the reverse complement.
CGAGCGCCATCGCGATGCCGACGTACACGATGTGGGTGAGCACGCTGCCGTGCTTTTCGTCGCCGCCCGCGTCGACCTGAATCGGCGGAAGCGACGCGCGCTCGTCAGGGTCCGGCTGCAAGCGATGCCGTCGCACCAGGAAGCTCCCGACGAAGCCGCCAAACAAGCCGCTGACCACGATGCCGAAGACGGCGGAGGCGAGGCCCACCGCGGTCGCGCCCTGAACACCCGCGTTCTCGAAGACGGGGCCGAACGCCAGCGCCGTCGCGGGCCCTCCGGTGAGCGAAACCGCGCCGGGGATCACCCCGAACAACGACGGCAAGCCGAACGCCTTCGCGGCGCCAGCGCCCCAGCCGATCTGCGCGAGCAAGCCGAGCACCGAGACACCGAGAAACACCACCACGCGCCGCCCACCTACCTTCAGCAGACGCAGGCTCGCGCCCATGCCGACGGTAGTAAAAAAGGCGATCATCAAGACGTCGCGCAGCACCAAGTCGAACCTGAGGTTCACCACGCGATCGCGAAGCAACAGCGTGAGCACCGCAAATACGAGCCCGCCGAGCACGGACCCAGGCACGCTCAGCCGCCCCAAGACCGGAAAGAGCCGCTTCACGCCGGCCCCGATCAGCAAGCCGAGACATGCCACCCCAAGCACCTGAATCGCCGTGAGCTCGAGCGTCGGAACCACAACGACCCCCTAGCACGGCGAACGTAGCGAGATTTTTTCAACAGGAAGGGGGGAAGGGGGGAAGGGGGATTGGGGCTCAGGGCGGCTGGGCGTGCTTGGCTTCAGCCTGGTGCGTCCCCGCGTAACCGACCGCACAAAACACGAGCGCCACGCTCGATTCGCGAGGTCCGAATCGGCGTGGCGCCTCCTGATCTTCCGGTGAAAAAATCTGGGGACTGAAGGCGGCTTTACGAGCCGTTAGGTCTTGGCGTCGCCGCGGGCGAAGATGCTGGCGACGTAGTTCAAGACGTCCGTCGCCGAGACCTCGTTGTAGCCGAAGTAGCGGATCAGGCGCGCCTTGATGATGTCGATCTTCTCCTGCGTTTCGCGATCGACCACGGCGCTGACCAGCGTCTTCAGCTTGATGCTGTCTTTTTGGTCTTCGAACAGCTTGAGCTCGAGGGCGCGCCGCAAACGCTCGTTCGTCTGCCAGTCGAATTTCTTGCCCTCGACGGCCTTGGCGCCGATGAAGTTCATGATCTCCCGGCGGAAGTCGTCTTTGCGGTTCTCGGGGATGTCGATCTTCTCTTCGATCGAGCGCATCAGGCGCTCGTCGGAGTCTTCATCCTGGCCGGTGTACTTGTTCTTGACCTTCTCGCGGAGCGTGTAGGCCTTGATGTTGTCGATGTAGTTGGCGGCCAGCTTGGAGATCGCTTCTTCGTCGGCGCTGATGGCGCGCTGCACCTCGTTCTTGACGATCTCTTCGTACTCGCGCTTCACCACGCCGATCAGATCGCGGTACTTCTTCTTGCCGTCTTCGCTCGTGATCAGCGAGTGGTGGGTCAGGCCCTTCTCGAGCTCGTTGAGCACCATGAACGGGTTGATGGTGCCCTCCCCCGAGTCACTGACGAGCGCGTTCGAGATCTTGTCCTGCACGTAGCGCGGGCTGATGCCTTCCATGCCCTCGCGCTTGGACTCTTTGCGCAGCTCTTTCACGGTGTCTTGCGTGTAGCCGGGCAACACCTTGCCGTCGTACAGCTTCATCTTCTGCAGCAGGTGCAGGTTGTGCTTCTTCGGCTCCTCGAGCCGCGACAGCACCGCCCACATGCTCGCCACCTCGAGCGTGTGCGGCGCGATGTGACGCCCGCGCACGCGCTCGTGATTGAAGTCTTTTTCGTAGATGCGGATCTCGTCCGAGAGGCGCGTGATGTACGGCACGTCGATCTTGATCGTGCGGTCACGCAGCGCTTCCATGAACTCGTTGTTCAGGAGGCGCTTGTACTCGGCCTCGTTGGTGTGGCCGATGATGACCTCGTCGATGTCGGTCTGCGCGAACTTCTTCGGCTTGATGCGGTGCTCTTGCGAGGCGCCCAGCAAGTCGTAAAGGAACGCGACGTCGAGCTTCAAGACCTCGACGAACTCGACGATGCCGCGGTTCGCGATGTTGAACTCACCGTCGAAGTTGAAGGCACGCGGATCCGAGTCCGAGCCGTACTCGGCGATCTTCCGGTAGTTGATGTCACCGGTGAGCTCCGTCGAGTCCTGGTTTTTCTCGTCTTTCGGCTGGAAGGTGCCGATGCCGACGCGATCTTTCTCGCTCAGGATCAGGCGCTTCACCCGGATGTGGTTGTGTACGACCTTGCCCCAGTCGCCTTGGTACTTCTGGAGCAAGCCGTTGAAGATGAAGCGGCTGGCCGGATCGAGATCCCCCTCGATTTTCACCCGGAACTTCTCGTTCGACAGGTTCAGCTTGCCGACCGCCTTCTCGCGCCACTCTTGCGGGATCAGCCGCAGCGGCTCCTCGTGCATCGGCGAGTCGAACGTGTCGGCCTCACCGCTGGCCAAGCCCATGCCCGCCAGGTTCACCCATTTGAAGGTGAACAGCGCGCCTTCGGGCGTGGTCGAGTAGCGCTCGAGGCCCTTCTTGAGCGAACGCGCGATCGTGCTCTTGCTGGAGCCGACGGGGCCGTGCAGCAAGATCACGCGGCGCTCGGGCCCGTAGCCTTCGCTGGCCGCCTTCAGCACGTTCATCAGGCGCATCAGCGGGATGTCGAGGCCGAACACGGCGTCCTTGCCGTCGTCGATCTCGTCACGGAAGAAGTTGTAGCGAATCAGCTTCTTCTTGTTGTCGATGTACTCTTCCGTGCCGTACGAGATGACCATGTCGTACATGCGCTGGAAGGCGTTGCGCGTGACCTGAGGCCGCTCCCGCACGATCGAGAGGTACTCTTCGAAGCTGCCCTCCCAGGCCAGGTCGCGATAGCGGTCATAGTCCTGCATGGCCGCGATCTGCGCGATCATGCTCGTGTCAGGCGGCGAAGCGAGCGTCTCCGTCATCTTGCGTCCCTATCTCCTCGTGCAAGCGTTGCGCGGGCTCGTGACAAGCCTTGAGTAAACCACACATTTCCGCGTCCGTCCCGTCCTCGGCGGGCGGGCCTAGCTTCACCGCTCTTGCTCCATCTCGCTCAATCTCCGCCGGCTCGCCCGATCTCGCTCGCTCGCTCGTCACCAATCTCGGGAAAGCGCGCGAGAGACGACTGGCCAAGCCAGCTTCTCGCCCCGCTCGGCCCGGAGACCCATCTTGCAGCGCACGAGGGGGCGTGCGCTCGCCGCTCGCCCTTCGCCGAAGGAGCCCGCCTCGGCTTCACAGTCGGGCGACGAGCGATCGCCGAGGCCATAAACACCGACGAACGACAGCTCGCTCCGGTGCGCGTCGAGCGTATCGAAGAGCGCCTCGTAGAAGGTGCGCTGCGCGCGCTCGGTCGCTCCGCTGGCGCCGCCGCTCGGGTATCCCACCTCGAACAGCGCGAGCACCTTGGGCCGAGCGGAGAGGCGCGCCAGCACCTCGAGCGCGGAGCCGAGCTCTCCGGAGATCGCTTCCGGCTCTTTCAGCTCGCCCTCGGCGTCGAGCGCGTCGTAGCTGACGACCGCTTGGTCGCCGATGAGCAGGCGCGCGAGCAGCACCTCCGTTTCGCTCTCGAGAGCGCTGAGCGTGATGGAGGTGCTGATGGACGTGCGGGCTGCCTTCGAGGGGTGGCGCCGCGCGTACTCGACCGCGTGGCGCACGAGCTCCACGACTTGGTCACCTTCCTCGGGCTCGGCGACCGCGAGGTAGCGGTCGAGCTCGTGCCCGAAGCACAGGTGCGAGAGCAGCGGCCCGTAGCGCGAGAAGACTTCGTCGATGGTGCGCTCGATGGCGGCCTCAGCCCCCTCGTCGAGCGTGGCCACCGGCCAAGCCGGTCGCTGCCGGTCGACGACGCCCACGCACAGCGCGACGTCGGCGCCGCGCGCGCGGTAAGGCGCGATCATCGCTTCGAGCCGCGCCCAAGTCACGGCGCGCGGCGAGCCAGTCGCTCCGCTGAGGTCGTCCCAGCGCGTGTAGAGCGGCAGCGTCAGCGAGCCAGCCGAGAGCGCTTGCACGGCGGCCACGACGGGGGCGACCTGATCGTCGGCCGACCGCGCCGCAAAAGTCGGCCAAATGCCGACCTCGACGGAGACCGGCGCTCCTCCAAGGTCGAAACCCACGCCGCCCATGCCGGAGCCGCCCTCACCGGGCTGCGAGCCGGCCCCTCCTTGAGGCTCTCCCGCGAAGCCGCCTTCGATGGCCACCGGCGGAGGCTGGTCGGCAAGCTCGACCCGCGTGCACGCCGCGAAGGAGGCGATGCCCACCCCCAGCGCCATGGCCACCTGCCGAAGCTTCACGAGCGCACAATAGCCCCAAACTTGGGGGCGAAGCGCCACGCTTGTGACTTTTCGATGGCCAGCCGCCGAGGGTGAGGTCACGAGCTAGGCTGGGCGCTAGGATGCCGGTCCCCCCGACCATGACGTTCGTCCCCGAAGCTAGCCGGCCAGCAGTCAGCGTTCCGGCCAGCATCCCCGTGGCCAACCAGCCGCCCCGCGCCGACGACCCCTCCCTCTACATCAACCGCGAGCTATCTTGGCTCGAGTTCAACGCGAGGGTCTTGGCGGAGGCGGACGACCCGCGCGTGCCGCTCTACGAGCGCGCGAAATTTCTCGCCATTTTCGCGTCGAATCTCGACGAGTTCTTCATGGTGCGCGTCGCGGGCCTGCAGGCGCAGCTGTCGGGCGAGGTCGAAGAGTCGACCGCCGACGGCATGACCCCGCAGAAGCAGCTCGCCGCCCTGAGCGAGCGGGCTCAGGAGCTCACGACGCAGAGCTATCGCGTATGGAACGCGATCAAGCCCGAGCTGCGTCGCGAAGGCGTCGCGTTCGTCTCCGCGAGCGAGCTGGATCCGAAAGAGCAAGCCGCGCTCGACGAGTACTTCGCCCGGGAAATCTTCCCCGCCCTCACGCCGATCGCCATCGACCCCGTGCACCCGTTCCCGCACGTACGGAACAAGAGCATCAACGTGGGGATGATCTTCGAGAAGCGCCCGCACACGAACGAGCCCTCGTTCGGCCTCGTGCAGGTGCCGCGCATGATCCCGCGCTTGATCCGTGTGCCGATGACCGGCACGCGCCGCGCGTTCGTCGCCGTCGAGGAGCTGATTTTACGCCACACGAAGCTGATTTTTCCGCAGCTGCGCGTGCTCGGCCAATACGCCTTCCGCGTCACGCGCGACTTCGACTTGCAGGTCGACGACGAGGAGGCCGAGGATCTGCTGCGCACGTTGCAGGCCGAGCTGCGGCGCCGCGAGCGAGGCAACGCGGTGAGGCTCGAGGTGAGCGGCAGCGCGCCCAGCGAGTCGCTCAAGTGGCTGTGCCGCGCGCTGCAGCTCGATCCGTCGCGCGACGTCTATAGCGTCGACGGGCCGCTGTTCCTCGGCGACATGACGGTGCTCAGCGCGGGCGACGACCGGCGCGACCTTCGCGACGAAGCGTTCTTGCCCCAGTACGTGCCGCCGCTGCGCGACGCCGACGATTTCTTCGAGACCATCGCCGGGCGCGACGTGCTCTTGCACCACCCGTACGAGTCGTTCGAGGCCGTGATCGACTTCTTGTCGCAAGCCGCGGAGGACTCGCGGGTCATCGCCATCAAGCAGACGCTGTATCGCACCGGCGGCGAGTCGCCGCTGGTGCGCGCGCTGCAGCGCGCCGCCGAGCTGGGCAAGCAGGTGACGGCGCTCGTCGAGCTCAAAGCGCGCTTCGACGAGGAGAGCAACATCGCCTGGGCGCGCGCGCTCGAGCGCTCGGGCGTCAACGTGATGTATGGCCTGCTCGGGTTCAAGACCCACGCCAAGGTCTTGATGGTGGTGCGGCGCGAGCGCGGCGGCCTCAAGCGCTACGTGCACCTGGCGACCGGCAACTACAACCAACAAACCGCGCGCCTCTACGAAGACATCTCGCTCTTCACCGCCCGCGAAGACATCGCCGAGGACGCGACCGCGTTCTTCAACATGCTGACGGGCTACAGCGCTCCAGCCCGCTGGAACCGGCTGATCGCCGCGCCGCTCGGCTTGCACGAGGCGGTGCTCGGCCTGATCGCGCGCGAAGCGGAGCACGCCAAGGCCGGCCGCCCCGCGGGCATCGTGGCCAAGCTCAACTCCCTGGTCGACGCGGACGTGATCGCGTCGCTCTACGCGGCCTCTCAGGCCGGTGTGACGATCGAGCTCTTGGTGCGCGGCATCTGTTGCTTGCGCCCCGGCATCGCTGGCGTGAGCGATCGAATCCGCGTGCACACGGTGATCGACCGCTTCCTCGAGCACGCGCGCATCTTCCATTTCAAGAACGGCGGCGCGGACGAGGTGTTCTGCTCGAGCGCGGATTGGATGCCGCGCAACTTCCGGCGCCGCGTCGAGGTGATGTTCCCGATCCTCGACGAGAGCCTGCGCCAGCGCGTGATCGACGAGATCTTGGGCACGATGCGCAGCGACACGGCCAAGGGCTGGCTGCTCACACCCAGCGGCGCCTACGAGCGATTTCCCAACCGCGAGATCGGCGTGCGCAGCCAACAGCGCTTCATGGAGCTTGCGCGCGAGCGGGCACGCGAACAAGAGCCGATCCGAGGCTTGGCCTCCAAGCCGCTCACGGTGCCGCCGCCACCCATCGAACGCCTACGCCGCCGCCCCGACAAGAAGCACAAGAAGCGTCGCCGCGAGGACTGAGGCGTTCGGGGCTAGCGGACGGTTCTAGCCCACCGCTTCTTTCTCGCTGGCGGCCGTGAACAGCTTGGTCAAGCGCTTGGCGAACGCGGCCGGATCTTCGATCGGGCTGCCTTCGGCCAGCAGCGCTTGGTCGTAGATCAGGCGCATCCACTCTTCTACGCGCTCGGAGCCGGGCGCTGAGTCTTCCAGGCGCTGCAGGTTCTTCAGCAGCGGGTGCTCGAGGTTCAGCTCCAAGATGCGCGCCGCCTTCGGCAGCTTGTGACCTTGCGCGCGCATCATGCGCTCGATCTGCGGAGGCAGCCCGCCGTCGGGCACGATCAGGCAAGCGGGCGAGTCGAGCAGGCGCGCCGACGCTTTCACCGTCGAGACCTGCTCGGAGAGCACCTTGCCGAAGCGCTCGAGCAGCGCCGTCTGCTCCTTGGTTTGAGCTTCTTCCGGCTTCTTCTCGTCGCCTTCGCCCAAATCGAGCTCGGGCGAAGCGACCGACACCACCTTCTTGCCCTGGTACTCGCTGAGGCCGGACACGGCGAACGGATCGACGGGATCGACCATCAACAGCACGTCGTAGCCCTTTTGACGAACGCGCTCGAGGTGCGGGCTCTGGCTCGCGATCGCCTTCGACGGGGCCGTCACGTAGTAGATGGCGGGCTGACCCTCGGGAGCTGCCTCGAGGTATTGATCCAGGCTCACGTTCTTGCCGGTGGCGGCGCTCTCGTAGCGCAGCAGCTTGGTGAGCCGCTCGCCCGTCTCCGGGTCGAAGTGCAGGCCCTCCTTCAGCACCGGGCCGAACGCGGCCCAGAACTTCTCGTACTCCTCCGGCTTGTCTTTGGCGAGCTCGGCCAGGGCGTCGAGCACCTGGTTTTGCACCTGCTTGCGGATGGTGCGGACGATCTTCGAGTCTTGCAGGGTTTCGCGCGAGACGTTGAGCGGCAAGTCCTCGGAGTCGACCACACCGCGCACGAAGCGCAGCCAGCGCGGCACCAGCTCCTCGCAGCTCTCCATGATCAAGACGCGGCGCACGTGCAGGCGCACGCCGTGCTTGGCGTCCGGCTCGAACAGATCGAACTGCGGCCGCCCGGGCACGTACACCAAGCCGGCGAACTCTTGCGTGCCCTCGATCTTGAAGTGCCGGTGCGTGAGCGGCGCCGTCCAGTCGTGGGTGAGGTGCTTGTACAGCTCCTCGTACTGCTCGGGCGTGACGTCCTTCGGCGACCGCTGCCACAGCGCCGTGCCGCGGTTGATGGTCTCGAATTCGCCGTCTTTGCCCGCCTTCGGCAGCTCGATCGGGTACGAGAGGTAGTCGGAGTAGCGCTCCACCAACTGGCGCAGTCGGTAGTCGTCGAGGTATTCGCTCGCGTCCTTCTTCAGGTGCAGCACGATGCTCGTGCCGACGGCGTCGCGCTCGGCTTGGTCGATCGAGAAGCCACCTTCACCGGTCGACTCCCAGCGGTGGGCCGGCGCGGTGCCGGCGGCGCGGCTGATGACCTCGACGCGCTCCGCGACCAAGAACGCGCTGTAGAACCCGACGCCGAACTGGCCGATCAGCTGCGGCAGATCTTTGCCCTCGGCGCTTTGACCTTCGAGCTTCTTCAGGAACTCGCGCGAGCCCGACCAGGCGATCGTGCCGAGGCTCTGCTTGAGCTCTTCCTCGCCCATGCCGATGCCGCTGTCCCAAATCGTGAGCGTCCCTTGCTCCTTGTTCGGGATGAGCTTCACCTTCAGCGTCTCGTCGGCCGAGAGGAGCGAGGGGTCTTGCAGGGCGGAGAAGCGCCGTTTGTCGAGCGCATCCGAAGCGTTGGACAGCAGCTCGCGCAAGAAAATTTCAGGATTGCTGTATAGCGAGTGGATGACGAGTCGGAGGACTTGGCTGACTTCAGCTTGGAACGAATGGTTGACGGCGCTCATCTCGGAATTCCTCGGCGCGTAGGTTTGACACGTGGCGCAAGGTGTCAAGGGGGGCAGCCACCTCCACCGGAAACGAGCCATTCCTGGCCGGTTCGCGGGAATCTTCAGGCGAGCGTAGGGACCCAGCGGGGAGCGGCGTCGGTTAGGCCAGAGCGAGCCGGGATGGCCGCCAGGAAGAAAGTCCAATGAACACCATCAAGCGTTTCTCTGTCGCGTTTCTGTTCGCCACCGCCGGCATCGCCACCTCCGCCCTGGCGCTCGCCGAGACCCCGAAGGCTGAAGCTCAGTGCGAGGGCCACGGCAAGGCCAAGGGCGAGGGCCATGGCAAGGCCAAGGGCGAAGGCAAAGGGCACGGCGGCCTCTTCAAGAAGGCCGACAAGAACCAGGATGGCTTTCTGACCAAGGACGAGGTCGGCGAGGAGCGCTGGGAGCGCATCAAGCTGGCCGACGCCAACAAGGACAACAAGATCAGTCGGGACGAGATGAAGCAGGCCCGCAAAGACGGCAAGTTTCCGAAGCGGGTCAAGCCTTCACAGAAAGCGTGATCGCGCAGCAGGCCTGATGGCTCCGCGGCCCAGCCCAGCCCCGAGCACGCTCGACCCGCTCGGGGCTGCAGCGCTCAGCTATTCGGCGCTGGGGACGAGATCAATGGGGTTCGATGGCGCGCCGCTGCGGAGAGCGCCATCGCCGACCCAAAACAGGTAGGGATTGGCAGGAGCGTCGTCGAGCAGGACATCGACGCGCACGGCGGCGCCGGGCTCCGTTTGGAACGAGAAGCCGTCGAAGTCCTTGCCGGTGGTCGCAACCAGGCGCAGCTGATTCCCGGCCGTGATGCTGAGCGAATCGTCCGACTCGAGGTCGAGAGGAGTGGCGGCGAGCACGGGAGCATCGTCGAGCGGCACCACCACGATGTCCCAGTAGCAGGCGCCGTTCTCGGCGGCGTCGCAGCTCGTGGTCACGTGGTAGTAGCCGCCCGTCTCGTATTCGATGAAGGCGCCCGCGCCGTCACCCGGCTCGACGTCGAGCAGCTGGTCGACGTCGATCAGCGCTTCTTCCACCGTTTGCGAGCCGGACCCGCCGGTGCCCGGCTCGTAGTCGTCATCGTCGTAGTCGTGATGCCGCGAATGCCCTCCGTAGCCGCAGGCAACGAGGGGAAGGGCGAACAGGATCGCGAGGAGCGAGCGCGAGCGGCGAGGAAGCGACATGCGGGTACAGTCTCAGCAGGGAAGCGGGCCGACTTCAAGTCAGGGGCGCCGAGTGCGGTTGGGCGGCGGCGGAGTGCGGACGATGTCGCGCGCGGGCGCGGGCGCTCGCATCCGCGGCGATGAATCCGAGCGGACCTCGGGGCGCAGGCGGGCCGGCGCGGCGCTGGGACGCTCGGCGCGGGTGGGCTCGGCTCGACGCGCGGGCGCGGGACGCGGATCCACGCGGGGTGCGGGGGTGCTCCGCTCGACGCGTTCGGGGCGAGCAGCGCTGGGGACCAGGGGCGAACGCTGGTCGATCGCGCGTCTGTCGACGGCGCGGGCACGCTCACGCGGCACGTCGATGGCCGACGCCGCGCGACGCGGGCCCGCGAGCCGCGCAGCGTTCGGCGGCGGTGCAGCGCGCTGCACCGGAACGGCTC